>JAVCCG010000098.1 GCA_030765605.1 Candidatus Alcyoniella australis | reverse complement strand
GAGCCGTCGCTCGCACGCTCGATTCGTAACGGAGCTGCGCAGCCCAGGGCCACGAATGTTGCGGCGAACCCCTCGGCCCGTAGCTCGTCGAGTGTGAAGTCGCGGCCCAGGCTGCGCCCCAGGCGTAGCTCCACACCGGCAATCGCCTCGTGGATGTCGCGTTGCAGCGCCTCGTCAGGCAACCTGAAGCGCGGAATCGCGCTACGCATCGTGCCGCCGGGCTCGTCCGCGGCCTCGAACAGCGTCACCGGGTAGCCCAATCGCCGCAAATCGCGCGCCGCGCTTATCCCGGCCGGACCGCCGCCGATTACGGCCACGCGCGCCTTGTGCGGGTCGATCTCGATTTGTTCCAAAGGCGCGGGATCGTCGCCCTGGGCGCGCCTCGTTGCGACCCAGTCCGCCACAAAGCGTTTGAGGTCATTAATCGCCACGCCCTGGTCGAGCTGCGAGCGGTTGCACTCGGCCTCGCAGGGATGGTGGCAGATCCGGCCACAGACCGAGGGGAACGGGTTGCGCTCGCGGATCAGCGCGTAGGCCTCGGCGAACCGGCCGTCAGCGATCAGCGCGGTGTAGCCCTGGCAGTTGACCCCCGCCGGGCAGGCGAGCACGCACGGCGGACGCTCGGCCTTGGAGATCGCCACGGCCGCGGGGATCGCCTGGGGGTAGCTTTTGTAGATCGCGTGGCGCGTGCCCAGTCCCTGGTCGAACTCGCTGGGCACGTTGATCGGGCAGACCTCGAGGCAGTCGCCGCAGTTGTTGCAGCGCTCCAGGTCCACGTAGCGCGGGGCGCGCAGCAGGCGCACGCGGAAGTCGCCCGCTTCGCCGCGCAGCGCAGTGACCTCGCTGTCGGTCAGCACGTCGATGTTCAGATGCTTGTCGACCTCGATCAGCTTGGGCGAGATCGTACACATTGAGCAGTCGTTGGTGGGGAAGGTCTTGTCCAGTTGGGCCATCCGGCCGCCGATGGCCGTGGAGCGTTCGACCAGCGTGACGTGGAACCCGGCGTTGGCCAGGTCCAGGGAGGCCTGCATTCCGCCGATCCCCGCGCCGACCACCAGCACCGAGCCCACGCTGCGTCCCCGCTGTCCGGCCATCTAGAGCAGCCCCTTGTCGTGTAGTAGCGGACGCGGGTCGACCAGGTGCCCCGGCCACCAATCGTTCCCCTCGTCGCCCAATGCCAGGGCGATCAGCTCGCTGATGTAGACGATCGGCAGGCCGTAGCGCGTGTTGCGCTCGTCCTCGATCTGCGATTGGCGCGTGTCGAGGTTGGATTGGCACATCGGGCAGTCGACCACCATCAGCTCGGCCCCGCAAAGTTTGGCCGCCTGGAACAGATTTCCGCTGAGTTGCCGTACAAGGTCGGGTCGCGACAGGCTCAGCGAAGCGCCGCAGCAGTCGGTCTTGTACGACCAGGGGAGCGCGCGCATGCCAAGCGCCTCGAGCACGCGTTCCATCGACAGCGGGTCCTCGGGCCGCGCGCTGCCGGTGATTGCGGCCGGGCGCTGGGATAGGCAGCCGTAGTAGCACACGCCGCGCAGCTCGTGCAGCGATTGTTTGACGCGTTGCGTCAGGCGCTCGAGCAGCTCGGGCCGGTCGAAAAACTCGTTGATGTGAAAAATCGTCGGTGGGTCGTCGTACGGCTCGTTGATCAGGCGACCGGGGTCGTTGCGCAATTCAATGTCAGCCGCGCGCAGCCGCGCGAAACAGGCTGAGCAGGGAACCAGCAGCTCGGCCAGCCCCAACTTATTTGCAATTAAAAGGTTGCGCGCCGGGAGCATCACTGCCGCCTGCGGGTCGAGCATGTGCGCCGAGGTCGCACCGCAGCAGCTCCAGTCGGGCAGCTCGACCAGCTCTACCCCCAGCAGCGCGCAGGCCGCGCGCACGCTACGGTCGTAGTCGTTGGCTATGCCGGCCAGCGAGCAGCCCGGGTAGTACGCCGCGCGCAGGGTCAGCTCCCCTTGGGGCGGTCGAGGATTCGGCGCACCTCGTCGCGGCCGCGGACCTTGCCCTGCGTTAGTTTGAGCTTGCCGCGACGCAGCAGCTCCAGGCCCAGCCGGGCGTCGCCCAGTGGGTCGCGCGCCGCGAGCTTGAAGCGTGCGGTCAGCTCCAGTTCGTGGGCCCTACCGCTGCGTTGGACGGTTTCTAAAAACGCGCGGTGGAACTGCGCCACTCGCGGCTCGGCCGGTTCCAGGCCCGCCTCGAGGCTCATCCGCCGCAGCTCGTCGATCAGCCCGGCAACGTCCACCTCGTTGGGGCAGCGCGCGGTGCAGGTCTGGCACGAGGCGCAGACCCAGATCGCGTGGGAGTGCAAGAGCGCGTCGCGCATCCCCAGTTGCACCATGCGTACGATCTGCTGCGGCCCGAACTCCATGGCGAACGCCAGCGGGCAGCCGCCGCTGCATTTTCCGCAGTTGAAGCAGCGCGCTACGTTCGCATGGCCGCGCGCGTTGATCTCGTCGAGAAGATCGGAGTTGGGATGCTGCGCGTGTTCGCTGATGATCGCCTCCCGGCGCAATGTCCGTTGATGTTACGCGGATGCTAATTTGGCGGCTTTGACCGTATTTTTCAGTAACATCGTGATCGTCATCGGACCCACGCCGCCGGGCACCGGCGTGATCTTGCCCGCCACTTGGCTGACTCCCTCAAAGTCCACATCGCCGCAAAGCCGGGCCTTGCCCGACTCGGTTACGCCGATGCGGTTGACGCCCACGTCGATTACCGTGGCTCCGGGCTTGACCATTTCGGCTGTGATCGCGCCCGGACGTCCTGCGGCCACGATCAGGATCTCGGCGCGCCGGGTATGCTCGGCCAGCTCGCGGGTGCGCGTGTGGCAGATCGTGACCGTGGCGTTTGCGCCCACCTGCTTTTGCACCATCATCGCTGCCAGCGGCTTGCCCACCAGGTTGCTGCGGCCGACGATCACCAGCTCGGCCCCGGCGGTTTGCGTGCCCGAGCGGAGCAGCAGTTCCCTGATCCCGGCCGGGGTGCAGGGTGCGAAACGCTCCTGGCCGATCAGCAGCCTCCCCACGTTGAACGGGTGGAACCCGTCCACGTCCTTGTCCGGGTCAATGGCGTAGAGCACCTTGTTCTCGTCGATCTGCTGCGGCAGCGGGAGCTGCACCAGGATGCCGTGTACGTCGGCGCGGGCGTTGAGCTGCGCCACCAGCTCGAGCAGCTCGGCCTCGGACACATCCGCGGACAGGTTGTGCTGGAAGTTGGCGACCCCGATCTGCTCGCAGCCGCGGGCCTTGCCGCGCACGTACGAGACCGACGCCGGGTCCTCGCCCACCAACACCGTGGCCAGTCCGGGAACGATTCCGCGCGAGGCTTTAAACTCGGCCACCTCGTCCCGCAGCTCGTCGCGGATCTGCTGCGAGATCTCTTTGCCGCTGATGATTTGCGCCGTCATCGTGCACACCTCCCACTGTCTGGAAATACCGGCCTGTGAAGCTTGAATGAATGATCCCGGCTGGCCTGCGCCGTGTCAAACGGCCTAGCCGGGATTATTCATAAGGGTTCTACTGCGGGCACAATCTGCTGGCAATAACTGTGTCATCCTCGCCGATCCGTCCTCGACGTACCTCAATTGGTACGCCTGCGCAGGCGGCTTTGAGCCGCCCGCAAAGCTCGCGTATCGCGCCTCTCGTTGACCAACGAACCTCCCCGCGTCGCAGAGACCCTCGTCGGCCTTTGAGTTAGGAGTGCTTCCTTGTTCTTGCGGCATCTTGTACTCCTCGCTACGCACCATCATAAATAATCCAGGCTAGCGCGAAAACAATTCCAAATGCGATGACGGGCTTTTGACCGGCCGTTCGTGGCATGCTAATCCTATTGGCCCCAGCCTTCCATTGGGAGACGCGTATGTGGAACAAACTTTTAAAAATTGTCTTGATCATGAGCCTAACGCTCGCACTGGCAACGATCTTCGCGGCCTGCGATCAGGACGACGACGACGACGATGACGACGACGACTATACGCCGGGCGACGATGACGACGACGACGACGACGACGACGACGACGACGACGACGACGATGACGTCGAGCCCGACCTGCTGAGCATCGTCCACGAGTTTCCGCCGGTAGCTGCGCGTAGCGCGCAATATGAGTATCAGTTCCAGGCCCTCGGCGGCGTGGAGCCGTACCATCATTGGCAGATCGTCGATGGACGCATTCCGCCCAAGCTGACCCTCGATCCGCACAGCGGAGTGCTTACCGGCACGGTGCTGGACGAGGAGCAGCTCTATTACTTCGTGGTCTCGGTCCAGGATTCCTCGCCCGAGCCCCAGAGCGCCACAGAGGTCTTCGGCATTTTGGTCGGCACGCAAGGCCAGGACGGCCCGCTGCTGCGACGGGCCCGCGCCTACCAAGAGGTCTACGTCGCGCGGCACAACATGGACGGCCTGTCGGTGGACGCGCTGTACCCCGACGACCCTAGCGGCGAATACGGCTTTCTTACCCTGGGCGACGCCTGCTTTATCCACGGCAACGCCTCGGCCGGGGCCGCCTACCGCTACGCGGTAGAGCAAACTCCCGAGGCCCTGGAGAATGTCGAGAGCCACGTGCGCGGGCTGGACCTGCTCAACCGGGTCAACGGCGTGCCCGGGCTCTATTCGCGCTCTTACGCACCTCCCGGCGCGCCCCTGGCCCCCGGCGAGTACAGTAACCTCTGGCCCGCGGGCGACGACCACCTGGTCGAATCGGGCGAGTTCGCCGGATATCACTGGAAGGGCGACGTGAGCCTCGATCAGTATTCTGGAACACTGGTCGGCCTGTATCTGACCTACGAACTGGTGGATAACGAGCAGGTTCGCCAGACCATGCAGCGCAACATTCTCGAGGTCGCCGACTATCTGATCCAGGGCGACTTCATCATCTACGACTGGGATGGCGAGCCGACCCAGTACGGCGATTTTCGCGGCGACCATCTGGAGTACAAGCCGATTCCCGACGGCCTGGGCGCCGCGGCCAGCCTGGCCTGGATGCGCTTGGCCTACCACGTCTCCGGGGACGAGAAGTACATCGACCAGTACTACTACCGGGCCTACGGCGCCCATTATTTGGATTTCATGGAGAAGTTTCTGCTGGTCTGGATCGGACCGCTGACCAAGCACTACAACGTTTACATGGGTTTCGAGAACGTGTTCACCCTCACACGCCTCGAACAGGACGATGAGGAGTTGCAGCAATCATATAAAGAGACCTTCCGCGCCATGCTTTGGGAATCGCCCCAGAGCCCGGATTTGGTCTGGCGTCGCGCAGACGTCGAGGCCAACCCGACCTTTACCCAGTGGTATTTGCAGGCCATGGGCGAGCGCGACCCGGTGGGGATCATGAAGTCGATCTGGCAGCTCGAGGTGTTCCGCGATCCGCCGTTGCGCGACCGCTACATCGAGAACAGCAAGAACCCGGAGATCGAGAAGAATCCCCAGGACCCGACCCAGGCGCTATATCCGCTGCCCTCGAACCTGCGGCGCGAAGACATGTGCATTTGGCACCGCAGCCCCTACATCCTCGACGGCGGCAACGACAACGGCCGCGAACGCACGGGCCACGACTACATGCTCCCCTATTGGATGGGGCGCCACTACGGCTACATCAGCCCCGAGTGGTAGGCGGCTCCAAGCCGCCTCGGCGAGCCTACAAACAAAGATCGTTTCTACGATCTTTACCCCACCTCCCCGATCTTTGGTCGCGGAGTGGCACGTTGGTCAACTACCAGCGTAATCCGCGAGTTTTGCGGGCAGCTCCAAGGTGTCGCCGCGGAGTGGATCGTTGCCTAACAACCATCGAACTACGCGAGTTTTGTGGCAGCTCCAAGGTGTCGCCGCGGAGTGGATCGTTGCCTAACAACCATCGAGCTACGCGAGTTTTGTGGCACCTCAAAGGTGTCGCCGCGGAGTGGATCGTTGCCTAACAACCATCGAACTACGCGAGTTTTGTGGGCACCTCCAAGGTGCCGCCGCGGAGTGGATCGTGGCATTACGACCAGCGAGCTACGCGAGTTTTGTGGCACCTCAAAGGTGTCGTCGCGGGGTGGATCGTTGCCTAACAACCATCGAACTACGCGAGTCATGCGGGCACCTCCAAGGTGCCGGGTGCGGGGTGGAAAATTAAGATTCGGATTGGGGAAGATTGGGTCAAATTGGGCCGCTAGGTGTGAAGCAGCTTGCTTGGGCTGGATTGGGCCAAAGAACACTAAAAAAATAAGATTAGCCTAATATCAAGTAGATACAGCGTCTTGTCCACAGTTCGGCATGCGGGTTGCTGTTTAGTTTGGTCATGAACGAGAGGCTAAAAAAGATGAGCAGTGAGGAAAGTCAAGTGGAACACGCTAGGCAAACCAGCGGAATCACCATGATTAACCGTGAATCGATCACGGACAGCGACATTTTCCAGGATAAGGCTCTGTTCTGCTGCCTGGTTACGATTCAGGGCGACGAGGTCGGCAAGTTATTTTCGATCCGTAATTCCTCGTTACTGATGGGCCGCTCCCATAAGTGTGACGTGACGCTCAACCAGCAATTCGTCTCGCGGCTGCACTGCCGGATCGTGGTCAGCAACGAGGGGCCGTACATCGTGGACCTGGGTTCGACCAACGGCACCTATGTCAACGGCCGACGCGTTTCCTCGCAGCCCATCGAGAACGGTGATCGGATCAAGGTCGGCGAGTCGCGCTTCCTGTTCCTGGCCGGCGAGGAGGCCGATCGCGAGCTGGAAAACGAACTTGCTACGTGTAACAGCGTGGACAATCTGGTGATCGAGTTCAACCGCAGCTCGGTGACCAAGGAGCTCGAGCGCGAGCTGTACCGCCTCAAGCGCTATGGCAGGCAACTGTGCCTGGCCGTGTTGCGCATCGACCAGCTCGACGGTGTGCTCAACGAGCGTGGTTCGCAGTCGCGCGACCGGCTGCTGGCCCAGTTCCGTGCGCTGGCCCTGACATCGCTGAACACCGACGAGTCGCTGTACAACATCGCACCGGCTACCTTCGCCCTGGTGCTGCCCAGCCTGAACTATCAGCAGGCGGCCGAGCAGTTGGAGCAACTGGTGAATCTGATCGGTTCTTCAATGTTCGACCTCGACGACGAACCGCTGCAACTGAGCGTCTCCAGCGCGCTGGTGGAGGCCGACGCATCGGTCGCCACGGCCGAGGACCTACTGCGCTCGGTGCTGGACAAGCTCGACGCGTAAAATGGGTGCGATTGACCCGGGGTGCCGTAGCGCTTAATACTGATCTTAATGGCAATAATCAAAGATCTGCGAGCCCAACCCGCGAGCGCGCCCAACGACGGCAGCGGCCATACGCGCGTCTGCTGTACAGTATTTTCGCGCGCTGACGCGGTGACGATCGAATCGGTGAGCGTCGATCTGCGCACCCTGGGCGGCCCGGCGGACGCGGCCATGCGGCTTGACCCGGGGCGCAGCATCCCCGAGACCCGCGAAGGGGTCTACCACGTCGAGATCGAGGTGCCGCTGCTGGCCGAGACCGGACGGCACGATCCGTTGGTCAGGGCGCTGGACAGTGAGGGGAATTCGGCCAAAGGTCGGGCGCGACTGGAAGTGGAATACGCGCGAATCGCGGCCCAGGGCGGGCCGGGCGCGGATCTGGGCCGGTGGATGCTCGAACGCGCGGGCAAGGTTGAGACGGTGGGGGGCAACCGCATTGAGCCGCTGCTGAGCGGCGATGATTCGATGCGCGACAGGCTCGAGCTGATCCGCTCGGCCAAGCGGCAGATCAACCTCCAGACCTACATCATGGACGACGAGGGGCAGGTCGGCGAGATCGTCAAGGCGCTGCAGGAACGCGCTGCGGCGGGGATCGAGGTCAACGTGATCCTCAACGCCACGACTCAGATTGCGGCCTCGCCGCTGAGCGCGCTACGGCTGAAGTTCGCGGGCGTGGTCCGCGAGCTACAGAGCCTGGGACGCCGAATTGAGTTCGACATCTCGCGCCTGGGCAGCCGTGAGACGTTCCGTGAGTATTTCGATGAGGCGCGTCGCGGTTTCGACCGCGGTATGCAGGGGGTCAACCTGGTGATGTTCGACCCCGACCGGCTGCGTAAGGCCCAGGGACCGCCCGAGGAGCGGCCGGGCTGGGCGGTCTGGCTGCGCGCCTATTCGGAGCGCAACGCTGCCAAACGTGAGGGCCGGGTACCCGACTGGCTGCCCGGATTCCAGGGCCCCGGCGGCCTGCCGGCACTGCCGCTGCTGGACTATGCGATCCACGAGAAGCTGCTGATCGTGGACGGCGAACGGGCGATCGTCGGCGGACGCAACCTCGACGACCGCTACTTCCATAGCTGGATCGACCTCGACCTGATGATCCACGGGCCGCTGGTTAAATCCATCCAGCGCGGATTCCTGCGCAGCTTCAACGAGTTTTCCGCGGACGACGAGCAGCGCGTACAGCCGATCGAGCTGCTGCCCGATCCCGCGCCCTCAGGCTCGGTCGAGGCGCAATTCGTACAATCGCGCCCTTGGGCCGGCGACCTGTCGGTGCTGCACAGCGTGGTCACGCTGATCCAGCTTGCAAGGCAGCGGGTGCTGATCGGCTCGCAGTACGTGGCGCTTCAGGACTGCCTGCTGCGCCGAGCGCTGTTCGATGCGGTGCAGCGCGGAGTGCGGGTCAAGCTGATCAGCAACTCGCTGGAGACCAGCAGCGAAGTGACCTTCGGCAGCGGGTACTTTGTCTCGCTACGGCACTTCGGCGAGCTGATCCGCGCCGGGATCGAGGTCTATCTAGTCAACGGCACCGGCGATTCGGAGCAGCCCCAGCCGTATTACCACGCCAAGGAGATCATCGTCGACGGCGAGGTTGCGGCTGTCGGCTCGTTCAATCTGACCATGCGCTCGTGCTACATCGAGTCCGAGAATATGATCAACCTGTTCGACTCCACGCTGGTGCGCAGGCTCGAGCAGGTGTTCGAGCAGCGCCTGGAGACCCAGTGCTCCCGCCTGACTCCCGAGCTGTTCTCCGAACTCAGCGAACAGGCCCGCGAACGGATGGAGATCGCCCGCTACGCAGAGCTGCTGTACTGACAATCGCGTAAACAAAGACAAGTTTAATACTAGTATTACGGGCTAAATACTTACCTTTTGTAAGCCTGTTGGCGAATAAGTTATGCAGCGATCGCCCCCACATGTTGTGCAGCTCTAACATCAATCAGTTGAAACGATAAAGCAATCAAGATTTATCTCCATTGTGGCATGGGGAATGTATCTCATCAAGACGGAGAGGTAGCATGAAACACCGCAATTGGAGCGACGGAGCCGATCCAAAGGCGAGGAGGGCGATAAAATGGATGCTCGAGCGAAAGCAGGATTCACCCTAATCGAGCTTGTGATTGTGATCGGTATTATCGGTATTCTGTCTGCAATCGCAATTCCCACCTACAGGGGAGTGCGGGCCGATGCCGAACTCATTGAAGTTGTGAGCGATATCCGCAACCTCCAGTCGCTGGCCGTGATCTACATGGAGGACAAGGGGACGCCGCCGACGCTCGATCAGCTCGACGAAATGTATCGTAGGTCGGGCAAGGACTCGATCGTGGGCGAATACATGATCATGATCAACAGTGAAGACGACAACAACGGCCACGGCAACGACTGGGACGGTTGGGACGACGGCAATCCCGGTGTGGGCGGCGCCAACGGCCTGCCTGCTCCATCGGAATACGCGCCCAAGTTCTTCCTGATCTTCAGCACCCGCGAACTTCCGAAATACGAATACATCTTCGGCATGGACGACAACCCGCTGGTGCGCGTGCCCGACGGGCAGGATCCACTGAATATCGACCAGTTTTTATAGCCCGCATTATTCTTCGAGTGCGGCGGCTCACAGCCGCCGCACCGACCACCTATTTCCAAAGATAAAATCGGGCTAAACGCGGACCGCCCCAATTCCGGGCTGGCGCCGCTGTTTGGCGACCAATTGTGCGGGGTCGCTGTTACGTATTGTAAACAGTTGGTTTCAAAAAGTTTTATAACCAACTTGAGCAATTACGGAACTTCATCCCTTATGGCATTCAACTCATTGTAATCAGGTCGTTTATATTTAGCGAAGCCCTTGGCATGCTTCGTGAATATCTCTTATTCGCTGGCGCTCAAAATGGAGGGGCTGTCATGGAAAGAAAAGCAATGCACACAAGAGCAGAGAACGGATTCTCTCTGATCGAGATGATGATCGTGGTCGCAGTGATCGGCATTTTGTCGGCGATCGCCATCCCGATTTACGCCTCAGTGCGCGGAGACGCCGAGAACGCAAGTGTGATGATGGACGTTCGCAATCTGCAGTCCCTGGCGGTTATCTTCCAGGAGGACCATGGCATGCCGCCGACCACGGCCGAGTTGGATGATATGTACAGCCGCACGGGCAAGGATTCGATTGCAGGTGAATACGAGATCATCAGCCCCTACATCGACGAGGACGGTGAGGGCGGATCGGGCACCCTGGTCAACGCCTTTCCCGAGGGAATAGACGGATACCAGCCGCATGACTGGGTGATCTGCAGCACCTCGCAGCTCAACAGCTCCAACTATATCTATGCCCTTGACGACAACGCCCCTGACGTCGCCGAGTTTGACGAGGATCCGATGGCTCCTCTATGTTGCGGGCCCGGAGACGGGGCTGTCGCGGGCGACGACGATGACGATGACGACGACCTGGGCGGCGACGACGATGACGACGCCGACGATGACGATGACGGCGACGACGATGACGACGCCGACGATGACGACGACCTGGGCGACGACGACGATGACGACGATGCCGACGACGATGATGACGACGACATTGGCGGCGACGACGACGACGACGACGATGATGATGATGATGATGACAATCCGGTGTATCCCGGCGACTGCCCGATCGAGGCAATGTGCCCCTGCGACTGGGATTGGGCCAACCACGGTGAGTACGAGTCCTGCGTGGCCCACTACACCAATGAGTGCAAGAAGGCAGGGATCATCAGCGGAGCGGAGAAGGGGATGATCACCTCCATCGCCGCCCAGTCAAACTGCGGAAAGTAAGCCCCGGATAGCCAGCAACCGAGAATGGCGGGCGCGGCCTTGGCCGCGCCCGTCTTGTTTGTATTTATGGCGTGTTTCTCAGTTCCATCCCAGCAAGCTTGTGATGAGGCGCGCGAGCAGGCCGGCCGCCGGGTAGAACGGATCCATGCGCCGCCAGCGTGCGGGCCACGAATCGCCGCCCAGCGCATCCAGGTCCAACTCGTACAGTCCATAGATGCAAGAGGTGAGGTAGAGCTTGGAGTTGCGCTCGTCGACGTCCATCCAGCGCGCCCAGGGCGGTCCGGGGATGCGGTCGATCAGCGAGTAATCGCTAAGCGAGCGCACCTCGATCAGCGGGGCGAAGCCCGAGATAATCATCCGGCCGCCGGCGTGATCCAGGCTGACCAGTCGCAGTCCCGGAAAACTTGGCACCAGCGCCGCGGGCTGATAGCGCTCCAAATCCACTGCCAGCAACTGGCCGCGCAGGGGCAACGCCACGTACAACAGGTCGGTCTGCGGGTCCAGAGCCGTGCGCTCGGCGAAGTTGGGGATGGCCAGCCTGCGCCCGATCCACAGCGACTCGCCGTCCATCTCGACCAGCTCTCCAGGCGCCCACAACGGGACGTGGTAAGTCTTGCGGCGTGGGTCGTACTCCACCGAGGAGAGCAGGCTTTGGTGAATATTATAGGCGCTGATTCGATCGCCCTGGGGAGTGACGCGTAAGACCGCCACCTGGCAGTAGACCGCCAGCGTGTCGCGTCCGTCCGGCAGCAGCGTCATCAGCATGTACTGTTCGATCAGATCGGGCATCGGATTTTCGATTGCAGTCTCACGCACGATCTGCAGGGTCGCTGCGTCGAGCTCCAGGGTGCGTCCCGCGTCCGCATCGACGTACACGTATTGATCGGTTTGATCGTCATAGGCCACGATCTGCATGTTCGGCAGCCCGGGCTCGAGCTCGGCCAGGCGTGAACCGTCCTGCGGATCGATCAGGTAGATCCCTTGGGTGTTGATGGTCATCAGCAGCGTGCCGTTATTTGGATGCACGAAGACCTGGTACGCGGGCGGGCCGATCAGCCGCCGCATCGGCGCATTGCTGAAGCGGTCCAGTTCCGGGGGGATCGACTCCAGCGGATGGGGGTGGATCACCCAGGGGACGAACAGCGCAGTGCAGACCAGCGCCGTCTGAAATACGCGCAAAGGGGCGAACCACAGCCCGTTGCGCGCGCGGCCGGTGGCCCAGACCAGAGACGGTACCAACAGGTCGGAGAGCAGCGGCAGACGCGCCGCCGCCGTCTGCAAGGCGCCGCCGGACTGCCCGAGCACGTGAAACCAGAGCACGATGAACAGGTTGAGACCCAGATAGTTTGCGGCCCGGTCCGATCCGTTGACCTCCGCGGTCTGCGGCCAGTAGCCCTGCGCGACGTGCAACGGGAGTCGGGACAAGTAGAACGACACGGCCAGTGCGACGGGCAGCGCAAGCAGCAGCATCAAACGTGGCAGCGGCTTGGTGCGCAATCGCGGCGCCAAGAGCAACAGCAGCGCCGCGGGCAGCAGCGCGTAACTTAAATCGTGGAACAGGTCGAGCTGCGCGATCACGTCCATCAGGCCGACGGCGTTGCGGATCGAGAAGTAGCGCTCGTGCAGCTGCTTGATCACGTAGATCAGCGCAGCCCACACCAACAGCGTACGCATCAGGTAGCCTAGGGCGTTGTACGCGGCGCGGTGTTGACGGATTGCCCGTGGATGGGCTGAGGTGTGCTTCGATTCAGCCATGCGCCCGCAGCAACGACAGCAGGTGCGGCAGGTCCAGACAGGTCAACACGTCCTGCGGACCCAGCCAGCCCTTGCGTGCGATGCCCACGCCGTAGGCCACGTCGTCGATGCCCTTGATCGAGTGCGCGTCAGGGCAGATTGCAATCAAGACGCCGAGCTGCTTGGCACGGCGGTGATGACGCCAATCCAGGTCCAGACGGTGCGGATTGGCGTTGAGCTCGATGGCCGTGCCGGTTTGGGCCGCGACCTCGAGCACGGCCTCGACGTCCAGCGGGTAGGCCTCGCGCGAGAGCAGCAGCCGGCCCGTGGGATGGCCCAGGATCGTGGTGTAGGGGTTGCGCACCGCGGCGACGATCCGCGCGGTCATCTGCTCGAAGCTCATGTTGAATTGCGAGTGCACCGAGGCGATGACGAAGTCCAGGGAGTCCAGCAGCGCCTCGTCGTAGTCCAGCGATCCGTCGGCCAGAATGTCGGACTCGATACCGTGCAAAATGCGAAACGGCGCCAGCTCGCTGTTGAGCCGCTGCACCTCTTCGCGCTGGCGTTTGATGTCGTCGGGTTTGAGTCCGCCGGCGTACGACGCGCTTTGGGAGTGGTCGGACACGCCCAAATATTGGTAGCCGCGCTCAAGCACGGCGTGGGCCATGGCCTCCAGCGTGTTGCTGCCGTCGGAGAATGTGGTGTGGCAGTGCACTATCCCGCGCAGGTCCGAGACCTCGACCAGCCGCGGGAACTTCGAGCGTTCGGCAAGCTCGATCTCGCCTTGGCCCTCGCGCGCCTCGGGCGGGATATAGTGCAGACCCAGCTTGGCGTAGAGATCGGCCTCGTCGGCCAGCGGCTGGGGCGTCTCGCCGCGGAACAATCCGTACTCGTTGAGCTTGAACCCCAGGCCTTTGGCGCGCGAGCGCAGCTGCGTGTTGTGCTCTTTGCTGCCGGTGAAGTGTATCAAGGCCGCGGGCCACTGCTCGGATGAGACCACGCGTAGATCCGCGGCGATTCCCGATTGCAGCACCAGCGATGACATGGTCTCGCCGTGGCCAATGATTTGCGTTGCCTCGGGCTGTTCGATAAAGGCGCGCATCATGGCTTCGGGGTCGTTCGAGGCGGCGAGCAGGTCGAGGTCCTTGACCGTCTCGAGCCTGCGCCGCAACGAGCCGGCGACCTCGATCCTCTGGGCCAATCCGCTGCTGTTCAACGTTTGAAGCATGGCATCGGCGGCCGTGCGGGCCGTGGGATAGCGCACGCGGCGGGAGAAGCGCCGCACGCGCACGATGCCTTCAAGAATCGCCGCCTGGCTCTTGGCGCCGAACCCCTTGAGCTCTACAAGCCGGTTCTCGTGGCAGGCGTACTCCAGCTCGCCCAATGAGCTGATCCCCAGTTGCTCGTGCAGCGCCCGCACCTTTTTCGCTCCCAGGCCGGGCACCTTGAGCAGCTCGAGCATTCCGGGCTCGAACTGGGCGATCAGGCGTTCGAGGTAGGGCAGTTCGTCCGTGCGATAGAGGGCCTCGATCTTTTCGCTCAGCGCCTTGCCGATTCCCTTGACCTCGCCGGCATTGGCGCGCTGGACGAACTGCTCCAGGTCTTCCTCGAGTCCCTTGAGCATCCGCGCCGCGTTTTGGTAGGCGCGAATTTTGAACACCACCTCGCCGCGCAGCTCGAGCAGCAGGGCGATCTGTTCGAGCTTCTCGGCGATTCCGCGGTTGTCCATTAACCTTTCCAGCGGAACTGGAAATGGCAGCACTCGCCACCCTCGGACAGCGTGCTGGGCCGTTGCAGCCGCACCTGGGGTTGCTCGCGTTCGAAGTACAGCAAATCGCCGGCGCAGAACAACGGCGCCAAGTCGGGCCGCTCGATGCGCGCGCAGAGTTCGACGAACAAACAGCGCACCACCTTGAACTCGAACTCGCTCTCGCCCTCGATCTTCAGCCCCTCGACCGTGGAGTTGGGAAAGCGCGCGCTGATGCCGCGCAAAAACGCCAACCGTTCGTCGCCGGACATCGCCAGCACCCGCGGCCGCTCAATGCGCGGGATCTGCGCGCGCAGGAAGATCAGCGAGCCCTCCTCGACCACGCGCTGGGTGAGGTTAAACGCCTGGTCGCTCTCCATCCGCCGCGCCAACGCGCGTTCGAGCAGCACCGCGCCCGCTGCCTGCCGCCGGGTCAGCTCCTCGCCACGGCTTTGCGGCGGGCCGAGCTTTTTAAACGGCTCGCCGCGCGCCTGGCCGACCGCGATCCGCAGGCCGACCCCCAGCGCCCCGAACCAGCCCAGCTCGGACGCCAGGATCTTCAGCGCGGCCCAGCCGGACCGCAGGTCGAACAATGCCAGATCGAGCCGCTCGCCCATGCTTTCCCTCGCAGTCGACGTATTTAGAAATCGATTATAACGCTCATAACGCCACGAGCTAAAATCCGAGCAACCCGCCGACCGACTTGATGGAAAAGGCCACGACCCAGGCCAGCACGAACGAGTAGGCCACGCTGAACGCCGCCCACTTGCGCGAGTTGGTCTCGCGGCGGATCGCGGCCACC
This sequence comes from Candidatus Alcyoniella australis, assembly GCA_030765605.1. NCBI lineage: Bacteria > Candidatus Lernaellota > Candidatus Lernaellaia > Candidatus Lernaellales > Candidatus Alcyoniellaceae > Candidatus Alcyoniella > Candidatus Alcyoniella australis. Next base: position 80,668 of record JAVCCG010000098.1, on the reverse strand, counting down.
GTGGCCAGGCACGGCGTATAGATCAAAATGAACGCCATAAAAGCGTAGGCGATCAGCGGGGTCATGCCGGTATTGCGCAGGGCGACGATCAACCCCGCGTTGCCCGGCTGCTGCTCGTCGTCGACCTGCATCAGCACGCCCAGGGTCGAGACCACAATCTCCTTGGCCACGAACCCGGTGAGCACGGCCACGGCCGCGCGCCAATCCAGTCCAAGCGGCGCGAAGATCGGCTCGATGGTCCGGCCGATGCGGCCGATGTAGCTCTCAGCGATGCGATCGGCCTCCAGTGTTTGCTGTAATTGGGCCACGTGCTCCGTGTGGTAAAGCTCGATGGTCAACCGCTGTTTGGAGTTGGCACCGGCCTGGTACAGCCCGTAGCTCAGGCCGTGGGCATCGATCCGCCCGGTCAGCTCTTGGTGCCGCGGTCCGTGCACCGGGAACGCGCCAAGAAACCAAATCACAATGCTGCCCACAAGGATCACGCCGCCCATCTTGCGCACGAAGATCTTGGAGCGCTCCCACATGTGAATCGCCGTGGTTTTGAACGTGGGCAGGCGGTAGGGCGGCAGCTCCATCACGAACGGCGCGGCCTGACCGCGCAGGATTGTTTTGGAGAACAGCCTGCCGACCAGCACCGCCAGCAGCGCGCCAAGCAAATAGATCGAGAAGATCACGGTCCCGGCACGCGCCGGGGGGAAGAACGCGCCGGCGAGCAGCACGTAGACCGGCAGCCGCGCAGAGCACGACATCAGCGGATTGATCATGATCGTCAGAATCCGGTCGCGTTCGCTTTCCAGAGTCCGCGTGGCCATCACCGCCGGAACCGTGCAGCCAAAGCCCATCAGCAACGGGATAAAACTCTTGCCGTGCAGACCCAGCAGGTGCATCACGCGGTCCATCAAAAAAGCGGCGCGCGCCATGTAGCCCGAGTCCTCGAGGAAGCTGATGCACAAAAACAGCAGCAGGATGTTGGGCATGAACACCAGTACCGAGCCCACGCCGCCGATCACGCCCTCGACGATCAGCCCGCGCAGCAGTCCCGCGGGAAGCAGCGCGCCCACGCTTCGGCCGAGCCAGGAAACGCCGATGTCCAGCCAGTCCATCGGGTAGGCGCCGACCGTGAACGTGAACTGGAACATCGCCCAGACCATCAGCGCGAACAGCGGCAGGCCGAACAGCCTGTTGGTCAGCACGCGGTCGATCTGCTCGGAGACCGAGACGCGGTCGATCAGCGTTTCGGTCAGCGTCTCCTTAAGCGCGCCGGCGATGAAGCCGTAGCGTCGTTCGGCGAACAGCAATTCCGGGTCGTCGCCGTAAAGCGAGACCAGATGCTCGCGCAGGCGCTCAATCGTCAGCAGCAGCTTCTCGCTATTTTCGGCCTCGGCGATGTTCTCGATCGCCCGGCGGTCGTTCTCGAGCAGTTTGATCGCCATCCAGCGCTCCGCAGCGTAGCAGCGCTCGATTTGGCTGGTCGGCAACATCTGTGTCAGCTCGGCCAGGTGACCCTCGACCTCGGAGCCGTAGGGGATGCGCACTGGGCGTATTGCGTCGTTGCGCCCCTCGACGACTTCGATGCAGGCTCGCAGCAGGCTTTCCAGTCCCTTTTCCCGTGAGCCGACCGTGGGCACCAGCGGCGCGCCGAAGATCTCGCTGAGCCGACCGATGGCGATCTTCAGCCCCTTTTGCTCGGCCACGTCCATCATGTTCAGCGCGATCACCAGCGGGCAGCTCAGCTCCACAAGCTGGGTGGTCAGGTACAGGTTGCGCTCCAGATTGCCCGCGTCGACGATGTCCACCACCACGTCGGGTCGCTCGTCCACGATGTAGTTGCGGGCGACCAGCTCCTCGATCGAGTAAGCGGTGAGCGAGTATGTGCCCGGCAGATCGACAACCGTGACCTCGTACCCCTCGAACTCCAGGTGTCCCTGCTTGCGCTCGACGGTCACGCCGCCCCAGTTGCCGACCTTCTGCCGCGCGCCGGTCAGCGCGTTGAAGATCGTGGTCTTGCCCGAGTTTGGATTACCCGCCAGGGCGATAGTGATGCGTTTCACTGTCGTCTCAATCTTCGGTTGGCTTCTCGACCTGGACTAGGTCGGCCTCCTCGCGGCGCAGGCTGACGTGGTAGCCCTTGAGCACGAACTCCACCGGGTCCTTGAGCGGGGCGTACTTCTCCACGCGCACCACGCTGCCGGGTGTAAAGCCCATCTCGATCAGCCGCCGGCGGAACGCGCCGGAGCCGTGCACGCGAAGCACGGTCGCCACGTCGCCCTCGCGACAGTCGCGCAGCGTCGGCCCGTGGTCGTGACCGTGTCCGTGGCGATGCCCGGGACTCATGCGTCGTCCTCTGCAGGTTCGAGGATGCGCCGTACCTGGATTCGATCGACCATCCCGCGACCCAGGGCGATGCGCGAGCCCTTGACCTTGATCACGAACGGTCCGGCAAAGGTGTTGTGGCAGACCTCGATCTCGTCGCCGGGGGTCAAACCCAGGGAGGTCAGTCGCTGCTTGAGGTTGCTGCCGCCCTCGATCTGCACCACCTGGGCGCGTAGGCCGTCGCGCACCAGGCTCAAGGGCAGCACGCGGTCCGGGTCCGGCTGCTCCTCGATTGCGAATTCCGGCAGCTGGGACAGCGGCTCGGCGCTGCATCGTTCGCAGACGCCCATGATCTGCAGGCTGTGACGCAAAATCCTGAACCCATGCTGTTCGGCGATCCGGCGCTGCTCAGCCTCGATCACGTCAGAGCGGAACTCGATCAGCTCTCCGCAGCGCACGCAGACCAAGTGGTCGTGGTGCAAATGGCCGTAGACGTGTTCGTAGTAGACAGGTCCCTCGCCGAAAAACACCTTGCGAATTAAGCCCGCGCGCACCATCTCGCCCAGAGCCATCTGCACCAGATCGGGCATGATCTCGGGGTTGGCCTCGCGCAGTCGGTCCACAAGCCGGCCGTGGGTAAAGTGCTCGTGGGTGTCCAGGGCCGCCAGCAGCACCGCCTCGCGGTCAAGGCCGAAGGGCTTGCCCGTGCCGGCCAGGTACGATTTGAAAGCGTTGGTTGCGTCGTCGATGCTGTACATCTATTGCTCTACCTCGGGATTGGCGCTGCAATCGCCGCATACGCCGCGCAGCTCCAGGGTGTGGCGATTCAGTGCAAAGCCGTATTCCTCGGCGACCCGGCGCTGGGCGCGCTCGATGCGCTGGTCCGCGAACTCGACGATCCGGCCGCAGACCTCGCACACCAGGTGATCGTGGTGCGGCAAGCCCCAAACGTGTTCGTAGAGCTGCTGCTCGTTCTGCGCGCAGGGCAGGGCCTTGCGGATCAGCCCGGCGCGGATTAGCAGCGGCAGCGTGCGGTAGACCGTAACCCGCGAGGCGTGCAAGCGCCGTCGACGCAGCACACGCAATAAATCATCGGTGTTGAAATGGTCGTCCAGCGCGAAGGCCGCCCGAACAACGTCCTCGCGCGAGCGGGTCAGGCGCAGGCCTTCGCAAGCGGCGAACTCTCTGAACTGTTCCAGCGGCGACTTCATTTCCTCGATCAAACCCTCACGAAAACGCGGGCTAAATGAAACCAAGTTTCAATTCATTTTATTGAAACTCAGTATCAATTGTCAAGGAGGAAGCCTGCGGGCCGCTCGTTTCGTCTCGTCTCGATCTTCCGTCGATGCGGGCCTATTGTTTCGTTGGCTGCTCCGCGGGCGTGGGAGTTGGCTGCGGCGTATCGCCGCGCAGCTCGTCGGCCTTGAGCAGGTATTCCGCGCTGTGTCCCTCTCCGGCGATCAGGACGATTTTGAGATCGTCGATCTTCGGCGGCTTGAAGCTGAACTTGCCCTGATTGTCGGTCTCGCCGGCGAGGATCTGTTCGCCGCTCGAGTCGAGCACGAAAATCTGGCCGCTCATTACCTTGTTGCCGTTGGAGAAGAAGGCCTCGATGAACACCGTGCCGTCCTCGACATAGGCCCAGAGGCTGACCCCGTGGGCCAGGGCCGAGGATGCAAGGACCAACATCGATACGACTAAAAGCAGCTTTATGTTTCTCATCTTGACCTCTACTTGAAATCGACGGTATTGACCCAGATCAGGCCGCCGATTTCCACCGGGTGTTTCTCGCCATCGGGCGCCAGCAGCTGCTCGGGCCCGTCCTCCAGCGCGGCGAATCCCCACCAACCGGCTCGCGGCATGGCGTAGGAGAACACGCCGTTTTGGTCGGCGATCACCACCTGGATGCAGTAGACCTCGTCCGGGGACGGGATCTTGTCCTTGTTGTCGTAGGAGACCTCGACCTCGGCGAACGGCACGGGCTTGCCCTCGAGCAGCACCTGGCCGGAGAACACGTTGCCTGTCCAAAGGCCGTAGGGCCTGGTCAGCGGCCGGATCTCAATTGGAAAGCCCAGCAGCTCGTCCCAGCCCTCCTCCAGGCCCAGGGCCTGAACCACCACCTTGGTGTAGTGGATGATCAGCTTGCCCTCAGCCGGTTCCCAGTAGGGGGTGGGCTCGAGGTAGAACACATAGTCGCCGGGCCGTCCGATCTGGTACTCGGTGCTCCAGGTGCTGAAATCGCCCTGCTTGACCAGTTGCAGCGAACTCAGCAGGTCCTGTTTCTCTCCGCCTGCCAGCACGCCGAACTGCTGGGGCTTGACCATATTCATCAGCCCCTGTTCAAAGGGGTGGCCGAAGCGCAGATCGACCTTGATCGTCTTGGAGTCGCCGGCCGCGACGATATCGTCGGAGGGTTGAACCACGGCGAAATGTGCCAGTGCGCTCAACGGCAGCAGCAGGGCCGCCGCAAGCATCATCGCTATCGCCATTCGCTTGCTCATTTTCATCTCCTCTTTCTATATCAATGCTTATCAGCTCAGGCCTGTCCCTGCCCGATGCCCGAGCGCCCGAACAGCGGCCTGAGGATCAACGCCATGTAGAACAACAGCGAGGCCACCAGCACGATCGCCGCGCCTGTGGGAACCGGCCAGGCGCTGGAGATCAGCAGCCCGGCCACGGTGCTCACCGTGGAGAGCGCCACGCTGAGCCAAAAGAACGAGCGCAGGTTGCGCGCCACGTTCTGCGCGCCGGCCGCCGGGACAACGATCAGCACCAGCACCAGCAGTGCGCCGATCAATTTGAGGCTGGCGACCACCACGGCGGTGAGCGCGGTGATGAACAGGTAATCGATCAGCAGCGGGTTGTGGCCGCGCGCCTTGGCCAGCACCGGGTTGAAGCTGACCAGCATCGTGCGGTTGAACAGCAGCAGCCCCAGGCCGCTTGCCAGCACACCGACGATCAGCAGCAGTAACAGGTCGATGTCGCGTAGGGTTATAAGGCTGCCAAAGAGGATTGCCTCGATTTGGTGGATGTTAAACTGTTTGGTCACCAGCACCAGCAGGACCACACCCAGGCCCAACACCTGGGCCAGCACCACGCCGATCACGGTGTCCACGGCGATGCGCGTGCGGTTGCGCACATAATTCATCAGCAGCGCCACGGCCAGGCAAAAACCGTAGAGGCCGAAGTAGGTGCCGTCCACAGATTCGCCGATCAGCAGACCCAGGGCGACCCCGCTCAGAGCGGCGTTGCCCACGGTCTGGGTGAAGAACGAGAGTTTTTTGGTTACCACCATCGTGCCCATGCCGCCGAGCAGCGGGCCGATCAGCAGTGCCGCGAGCATTCCGCGCACCATGAAAGCGTGTTCGAACGTCGAGGGCAGCCATCCCTCCCTAGCCCAGCCGGCGACCAACTCGTAGAACCAGTCCATCAATCCAGTTCCCGTTTGACCGGCGCGTCGTTGGCCCGACCCTCGATGCCGAACAGTAGGCCCAGGTGCTGAGGATCGCGCAGCCGCTCGGGTCCGCCGTCGTATGTCACCGTGCGGTTGATTGCGGTTACGTGATCCGCGATGCGCAAAATTTGCGCGATATCGTGGGCTACCATCAGGATCGTCACACCCTGCTCGCTACACAGCCGTGCCAGCCGATTCTCGAGCAGCCGCGCGCCGTGCTCGTCGATGCTGCTCGTCGGCTCGTCGAGCAGCAGCATCTCGGGCAGCGGTTCCAGCGCCTGGGCAAGCAGCACCCGCCGCAGCTCGCCGCCGGATAGTCCGCCGAGAAGACGATCGGCTAGGTGCGCGCACTCCATGCGCTCGAGCACCCGGGACACATGCATGCGCATCGTACTGTGACGGCAGATCATGCACGGCTTGCGGCGTAGGCTGATCATGATGAAATCGGCCACGGTGATCGGCAGCGAGCGGTCGAACTCGAGCAACTGCGGCACGTGACCGATCCAGCCGCCATCGTTGCTGTGAAAAACGATAGAACCGCGGTGCGGCATGCCGCCGAGGATGCTGCGGATCACCGTGGTCTTGCCCGCGCCGTTGGGGCCGATCAGCGCGTGAATCGAGCTGCGCTCGACCTTGAAGCTCACCCGGTCGAGAATTGTTTGCCCGCCGAGTTCGACGTTCAGGTCACGGATATCGAGAATCGCGGCCATCTTTCAACGCGCCTCGCTTAGCGCCTTGATGATCGAATCGAGGTTGGCCTGCATGTCGCGCTCGAACTTTTCGGGCGAGAACTCGCCGTGGGAGATGTGGCTGAGCTGGTAAATTCGGCAGCCGGTCTCCTGAAAGATTATATCCACGTACTTCTTGTCGTAGTCCAGCTCGGCAAAGAGGATGGTGATGCCCTTGCTTTTAATCTGCTCGATCGTGTCGGCCAGTTGGCGCGCCGAGGGCTCGATGCCGTGGCGCGGCTGGATTACCGCCGAGACATTCAGTCCCAGCTCCTGGAACAGGTAGGCGTAGCCGTCGTGGACCGTGGCCAGGGTCGTCCCCGCGGCGTCGATCTCGTTGATCTTGTCCAAGGCGTTGCCCAGCATGTTGCGCAGGCGGCGGTTGTAGGCCCGGGCGTTGGAGCGATAGTACGAGGCGTTGGGCGGGTCGAGGTTTCCCAGCTCGCGGGCGATGGTGTTTATCTGTTGGATCGCGCCAAGGATCGCGATGTACGAATGGCTGTTGTAGGCCGTGTGTTGACGAATTTGCGGCTTGCCGTCCACCAGCTCGTAGGTCTCGCGGAACACCGGGATCAGCGGCAGCCCCTGGTTGGGTCGGATCAGCGGCATGTCAGTGCGCCCCGCGGCCTGGATCATCTGTTCCAGGTATTGGTCGTGTCCCAGGCCGTTGAAGATCACCACGTCGAGGTTGGAGAGGTTGGCCAGATCCTCGGCCCGCGGTTGGTAGCTGTGCGGGTCGCTGTCCGGTGGAATCACCGTGCGCACCTCGGCGCGGTCACCGACAATGTTTAGCGCCCATGAGTAGTAGGGGTGCAGCGCCACGCCGATAATCAGTTTGTCGGCAGCAACCGCGGGCGCGGCTGTTGCGATCAGCAACATGGCAAGCAATGCGACGAACGTTCGCAGTCTCATTGCCCATTCTCCTGTTCGTTTTTCTCATCGTTCTGTTGATAGACCTGGTTGGCCTGCTCGACCTGCTCCTCTGTGGCGTTGAGCGAGCGGTCGTTGGGAGTGACGACCCACATCCATCCAGCCTCGGCCAGGCGTTCGCCGGGATAGAAGCGGTCGGGCTCGTCGTAAATCCAGATCTGCGAGCTGACGCGCATGTTCGGATCGTAGTCAATGCCCGGATGCGGGTGCGGGTGGTATTCAGCGTGCAGATCGATCAGCCGCAGTAAAAAGGTGCGGCCCTGGCCGGCCTCGGGAAGGGTGCCGATGTAGTCGACCCACGACTGGTTGTTGTAGTCGGTCCAAAGGTATCCCTGAAGCGTCGAGGGCAAAAAGCGCGGATCGAACGGCGGAATCGAATCCATGGCGAGCAGCGCTGCCTCAGGCCACTGCCCCTCGTCTTCGCGCAGGCCCTCGATCTCGCCCATGCTCGCCAGCAGGCTCTGGAACAGCGTACGCTCGGGGTTGCTCAGCACACTGTCCAGTTGCTGGTAGGGGCGCAGGTAGGTTTGTTGTTGCTCGCCGCCGAAGGCGCAGGCGCGCACCAGCATCAGCGCGATGATCGCAGCTAGGGCCAGCAGCACCAGCAGGGTCTCGCGCCGGCCGTTGGCCGGCCGGACCACGCGATCAACAGTGTGCCCCGCGCCCTGTGATCCACGGATCTGCGCGTTCACCATCAGAAATATTGGGCCTGCTGCCCGGTGTACGCCTCCTCGACGTTCCACTTCAGCCCGCCGAGGTATTCGCGGTCGATCCACATTTTGCGGTAGACCTCGTTCTGCATGTTGGCGTCGATGAATATTTTTTCGAACAGGGTCAGGTTTAGGTAATACGCCACTTGGCGCAAGAACTGGAAGTCGATCACCGGGTTGGAGATCCTTAGCGTCTGTGGTCCGAAATCGCGCACCGCTTGGTCCGCTGCAAGGTAGAAGATTCGCGCGGCCACGATTTTTTCGTCGAGGAATTGCGGCGCCAGCCCCAGCTTGTCGATCTCGTCGGCCAAGGCGTAGGCGCGTATTACCTGGGCGCAACGCGTTTTTTTAATGTTGTTCCAGTTCAGCTCGTCGGGCACCGGTCCGTAGACTGCCAGGAACTGTCCCATGGTCAGCTTGTGATCGCCCACGGTCAGCAGCACGGTGTCCGCCGCTACATCAAGAGAATCGACCTTGAGGTATTCGCGTGTGACGACCGTGTCCTTGAGCAGCTCGCGGCGATAGCCGACCCAGCGTTGCTTGCCCATGTTGCGCTGGACGCTGCCGACCTTGTTCGGATCTGCGTAGAATTTGGCGATCCCCAGCTTATCCTCGGCCGAGATCCCGCCTACGAATTGACGCAGGCCGTCCTTGGTCGGTTCCATCTGGCCTAAGCTGACCAAGTCCTCGAGGAACTCGGCCTTGATGTGGGCGTTGAACACGTCGAGTGCCGCCAGGGTCTGCGGATCGTCGGCCCGGCCCGCGCGCTGGGCCTTGCGTGCGTAATAGTAGAAAAGTCCAGCCAGCCCGGCCTGTTTGTCGATCCAGTCCGAGATCAGCTCTTTTGACTTGGGATGGTCCGGCCCGAGCACGATGATCCGCGGCATTACCTCGTTGATGTCGGCTGGGTAGTAACGCGAGAGCCCCTCGGCAATCCAGTAATGCAGCATGAAGTCGCGCTGCAGCAGGTCGGCGCGCATCTGGAACGCGGCAACCGCGCGGATGTAGGCCAGGAACTCGGCCCGCGAGATCTCGATCCCATCGATTTTGATCAGTGCGACGTCGGGGTCGGATATGGGCTGGGTCGGGGAGAGGATAAACTGCAGCTCGGGCTTGCCGTGTCCGCCGTGGGCCAATGCCGGCGGCGGCGCCATGGCCAGAGCCAGGAGCAGCGCTGTGGCCGAGACGTAGCAAATAGCGGTCTGGAATCTGGACATCACTCTCTCCATTGGTCGATTCTGTTGTTATCCAGTTTATTCACCTGATCTTTGCCGATCAGACCGCCGAATTTGCTGATCTATCTCATATTTTCGCGGATTGCGGCATATTACCGAAAAGGATGTCGCAACGAGCGGCACTATAGCACAGTAATTAAAATCGTGCTCCCAAGCGAAGGCTGCGATTTCCTCTCACAGACCTTCGCAACAGCACTGCGGCGCGGTGCTTTTAGGACTGGCGCGGCTCAATTGAATTGACTAAAGATTCGCTGCCAGGCGCTGCTACTGGGCCTGCCGCAGCTTGGGAGAATCGAACCACAGGCCGGTGAGCTTGTGGTCGTCCACGCCGCGACGGAAGACCACCCGCACCATCACCGGATCCTCAAGGGTAAAGCTGCAAGCGTACTGCACAACGATGAAGCCCTCCTCGGTGATCGTCACGCTGTGACGGCGCTTGATCAGGTAGGTGCCGATCAGCTCGCGGTTGGTCTGGTCGACCACTGCGAGCTTGTCCGGCGGCAACGCGGCGAGCATGGTCGCATCGAAGTCGCGTACCGCCCGCTGATAGTCGCCCTCGCGCAAAGCGCCGAGGATGTTTTCGGCCACCGGATCGGCGATGTCGTAAATCCGGTCCACGGCATTCTCGATAATTCCCGCGGACGCGGGCGCTGCCAACGCCGCGACCAGAACGGCCGCCAATACGTACAGAGCCGCATGTCTCATCGTCACCCCCCTCATTCCCGGAACCCAGGACGGGGGTCCGGATTATTCGAAGATCTTTTCGGCTTCCGCCTCGGCATCTTCCTCAATGGCGTCGATTTCCACGTTGCGGGTCTTGCCGGCGTTTTGCAGTAGTTCCTTATAGTACTCGTGCTGGATCAGCAGGCTCATGATCTCGTTGGTCCCGGTCCAGATCATCGAAAGTCGGCTGTCGCGCAGCAGCCGCTCCACCGGGAAGACGTGGGTGTAGCCGATGCCGCCCATCACCTGCATCGCGTCGTTGATCGTGTCCCAGGCCGCGGTGGTCGCCACCTTTTTGGCCTCGGAGACCATCCGCCGGGCGTCGAGCTCGGCGTCGATGGTGCGCGCCGCCACGTAGGTCAGGGCGCGCGCCGCGTCGATTCGCGCCACCGAGTCGGCGACCTTAAAGCTCACCGCCTGGAATTTGCGGATGAAGCGGCCAAAGGCCTTGCGCTTGTTGCTGTAACGCGCCGCCACCTCCAGCGCGGCGCGACCCGCACCGATCGCTCCGGCGGCCGAAGTCATTCGTTCGGGGAGCATCATGCGGTTGAAGATCATCCCGCCGCCGCCCTGCGGCCCGACCAGGCAGTCGGCGGGAATGCGCACGTCCTCGAACACAATGCGGCCCGTGCCGCCGCCACGGCAGCCCATCAGGCCGTAGAGGTGCTCGACCTTAACCCCGTGATCGCGTTCGACGATGAACAGCGAGAGCGAGAGGTGCGGCTCGGCCTCGGGGTCGCTCTTGGCGTAGATCAGAAAGTAGTCGGCCCCCTCGGCTCCGACCACGAAGCGCTTTTGGCCGTTGAGCACCCACTCGTTGCCGTCCTTGACCGCGCGGGTGGTCGCGCCGAAGAAGTCCGATCCGCCGCGCGGCTCGGTCAGCCCCTCGGCCGAGGTCAGCCGACCCTCGCAGGTGGGCTTGAGGAACTTGCGTTTCTGCTCATCGGTGCCAAAGGTGTTCAGCGCCTCGCCCACGATGCTCGGCATCGAGTAGTGGCAGCCCAGGGTGTTGCCCAACACGCCGACCTCCTCGATCGCCGCGCACTCGCCGACCCAGCTCAGGCCGCGTCCGCCGTACTCGGTCGGAAAACGCAGGCCCAGCAGCTTGCGTCGACCCGCCTCCTCCACGAACTCGCGGGCAAAGCGGATCTGCTCGCTCTCCATCTTGCGGATCATCTGCGGATCGACCGCCTTGACGAACTCGCGCGCCTCGTCGCGGACCGCGCGCTCCTCGGGGCTCAGCAACACGTCGAACATCGTCGGTTCCTCTCTGTGGGATTCAAAACAAACCTATGACGCCGGGCCTGTCGCGGTCAAGCTAGCCGGCAGTGGCGTTGGATTGCTCGGCCCAGCGGCAGCGAAAGCAGCATGGTCAGCCCGCCGCAGATCGCGATCGTCAGCGGCGCGCCGATCAGGTGGGCCGACGTGCCTGCGGCCAGGCCGCCGAAGGGGACCACGCCGAGGAAGACCATTGCGTAGGCGCTCATCAGCCTGCCGCGCAGCTTGTCGGGCACCACGCTTTGCAAATAGGTGTTGGTCGAGGCGGTGACCATCATCAGGCACATCCCCACCCCGAGCATCATTGCCATCGACAGCGCAAAGCTGCGGCTCAGGCCGAACCCGGTCAGGCCGAAGCCCATCAGCAGCGCGGCCAGTGCGATCATCCGCGGCAGCCGGCGCGCGTCGGGCTGCCCGGCGAGCACAAATGCGCCGATCAGCGCGCCGACTCCGGCGGCGGCCATCAAAAGTCCCAGGCCTTGGGAGCCGCGCATCAGCACGTCCTGGGCCATGATCGGCATCAGCACCACGTAGGGCATGCCGAAGAAGCTCACCGCGGCCACGGCCAGCAGCGGATAGAGCACGCACTTGGTGTCGCGTACGTAGCGCAGCCCGGCAAACATCTCACGGCGGAATCCGCTCCAGGGTCCGGGCGCGGCGCGCGGTACGCGCATCATCAGCAGTCCGGCGAGCACCGCCAAGTACGACAGACAGTTGACCAGGAAGCACAGTCCCTCGCCGATCGCCGCCACCAGCACTCCGGCCAGCGCCGGTCCGACGATCCGCGCGGCGTTGACCGCCGTGGAGTTCAGCGCGATCGCCGAGCCCAGGTCGGAGGGGCCGACCATCTCGCCGATGAACGCCTGGCGCGAGGGCATGTCCAGCGAGTAGATCAGCCCCAGCAGCGTGGAGAGCACCAGCACCTCGGTGATGGTGATGCGGCCGCTGAGCGTCAGCCAAGCCATTACTCCGGCCTGGAGCATGGCCAGCAACTGGGTGCCGATCACCAGGCTGCGCTTGGGCAGCCGATCGGCGACCACGCCCGCGGGAATCGAGAGGAAGAACATCGGCGCGCGTTGTAAGAAGCTGGTAAGCCCCAACAGCAGCGCCGAATCGGTAAGTCGATAGACCAGCCACGATTGGGCGACCATCTGCATCCAGGTGCCGGTGAGCGAAACTACCTGGCCGGACCAGAACAAACGGAAGTTGCGGTTGCCCAGGGCGCGGAACGCGCCGCTGAGCGTAAAACGGCCGTTACCCGATGTTCCCGCCGACGTCATGCCGCAGAATCTGTCAGATCGGCGCGATGCTTGTAAAGGGGCGCGGCTCTCGCAGGCTGTCTCGCGGACTCTGATCATGTAAACTTACGTGTTCGAAGTCGAGTCTTGATCAGCAGCAGGGAAAGATCATGGAGATTATCCTCGCCCGGACCGCGGGCTTCTGCATGGGAGTGCGCCGCGCCGTGGACATGGTGCTCGAGGCGGTCCGGCCCGGCGCCGGGCAGATGGCCACTGTCGGTCCGCTGGTGCATAACCCGCAGGTGGTCGAGCTGCTCGAACTGCGCAACGTTTTGTGCGCGGCGGACGCGGCGCAGATCCAGGGTGGCACCGCGGTGATCCGCAGTCACGGCATCGGACCGCGGCAAGAGCAGGAACTGCGAGAGCGCGGGTTGCGGATCCTCGACGCCACCTGTCCCAAGGTCAAGGCAGTGCACAAGGTGATCGCCAAGCAGGCGGCCGAGGGAAAGCACGTGATCATCCTCGGGGACCGCGACCACCCTGAGGTGCGGGCGCTGCTGGGCTATGCCGGCGGGCGCGGCCTGGTGATCGGCGGGCCGCAGGAGCTGCCCGACCCGCTGCCCGAGCCGGTCTGCCTGGTGGCTCAGACTACCCAGGACCCCGAGTTGTTCCGCGAGGTGGTGGATCGCGCCCGCGAGCTGGCAACCGGCGAGCCCGAGGTGCGCAACACGATCTGCGACGCCACGCGCGCGCGGCAGAAGGAAGTACGCGAGTTGGCCGCCAAGGTCGACCTGCTGTTGGTGGTCGGCGGCAGCAACAGCGGCAACACCTCGCGGCTGACGCAGATCGGCCGGGGGATCGTGCGCACCGTGCAAATCGAACAGCCGCAGCAGGTCGACGAGCTGGACCTGGAGGGCGTGCAACGGCTGGGAATTACCGCGGGCGCAAGCACGCCCTCGTGGGTTATCGAACAGGTGGTCCAGCGCCTGGGCGAACGCGCGGCCTACGCCGAGGCCACGGGCCTGCGGCGGCTGAGCCTGTATCTTTTCGCCGGGCTGCGCGGCCTGGTGCTCGCCGGATTATCATCCGCCCTGGCCGCGGCCGCGCTGGCCGCGTTCTTCCTGCTCGCCGTCGACCGTGCGCTGTATCTGCCGGCGTTGTTGGTCCCGGCGCTGTTCGTGATGTTCATCCATCTGCTCAACCGCCTGACCGACTTTGCCGCGGACCGCTACCGCGACGAGCCCCAACGCCAACGCTTCATGAGGCGCTACCGGCTGGCGTTGTGGCCGCTGTGTCTGGCCGCGGGAGTCGGCTCGGCATTTGCGGCAACGGCGCTGGGCGCGGTCCCGGCGCTGATCGTGCTCGTCTCGGCGTTGCTCGGGTTCGTCTACTCGGTGCCGCTGCTTCCAAAAGTGGCGGCAACGCGACTGGGCGCCGCGCGGCTCAAGGACCTGGCCGCGAGCAAGAACGTCTCGGTCGCTTTGGGCTGGACGATCATCACCGCCGGGCCCATTGCCTGGTACGCGCGCCCCGCGGCCGCACCCTGCCTGGCCGCGACTCTGGCGCTGCTTGCCGCGACCTGGCTGCGCTCGCTGCTGTTCGATTTGGCCGACTTCGCCTCGGATCGGCTCGCAGGCCGCGAGAGCGTGCCGACGATCTTCGGCATCGACGCCAGCGTGCGCGCCGCGCGACTGGCCGCCCTGGGCCTGGGCCTGTGGCTGATCTGTTGCGCGCTGCTGGGTTGGCTGCCCTGGGCCGCGGGGCTGATCGGCGCGTTGGTCGGAATCGAGGCGCTGCTGATGCGCTTACCGCGCAAGGTCAACGGAATCTGGACCCAGGCGTTGATTGAGGCCCACTTCCTCCTGGCCGTGTTGCTGATGGCGATCGTCCAATGAGCGACGATCTCACCCCGCGGCTCGATACGGCCCTGAGTCGTATTATCGAGTACGGCCGGCGGTTGGAGGTCGACGAGCTGACGCGCCACCGGCGCAGCATTCACATCGGCTCGGCTCTGGGCGCGGCGCAGTACGTGCAAATCGCGCGCGAGCTGGCCGCGCAGCTGCCGCCGGGCGCGAGCGTGCTCGACTGGGGATCGGGCTGGGGACACAACAGCTTTTTGCTCGACGCGGCCGGGCTCAAGGTCACGAGCTTCGACGTGCGGCCGACTTACTATCAAGCCTGGCCCTGGCTGTTCGGTGATCAAAGCACGCGTCCCCTAATCGGCGGAGCCGACGATTCCGCGCTGCCGTTCGCCGATGGCTCGTTCGACGCGGTGCTCAGCTGCGGCGTGCTCGAGCACGTGCCCGACGACATGGCCTCCCTTGACGAGATCCAACGCATTCTGCGTCCCGGCGGCCTGCTGGCGATCTACCATCTGCCCAACCGTCTGTCGTGGACCGAGGCGCTGGGGCGGCTGCTGGGCCGCATTGCCCACGAGCGGCTATACTCGCGGCGCGGGGTGGGGCGGCTGTTGCGAGAACATGGTTTTAAGGTGGAGTTGGTGGAGTCTTATCACTGGCTGCCGCGCAACCTGCCCACGCGCCTGGGGCTGGGGCGCGAGCCGGGAGTGATCGTGCGGGCCTACCTGGGGCTCGACCGTTTGCTGACGAGCCTCTGGCCGCTGAAATTGCTGAGCACTGCGTTGCGCGTCAACGCGCGAAAGGAGACGCGCAGTTGATCAAACTGACTGTTGATGGTTCCTGCGAAGGAGTGCGGCTCGACGCCTACCTGGCCGCGGCGATCAACGATCTGAGCCGTAATCACGCCCGTGAATTGATCGAGGGCGGCGAGGTGTTGCTCAACGGCCGTCCGTGCAAGGTCAAGGGCGCGTTGCTTGATCCGGGCGACGTGGTGGAGCTCGATCCACCGGTCCTGGACATGGCGGTCGACCCCGAACCCGACATGCCGTTGCGCGTGGCGTTCGAGGACGAGTTCTTCGTGGCGGTGGACAAGCCGCCGTTCCAGCACGTGCATCCGCTCAAACCCGGCGAGCGCGGGACTCTGGCCGGCACGATTTTGGCGCGCTACCCCGAGATGTCCGGCGTGGGCTTCGGCCCCGAGCAGCCGGGATTGGTCAACCGTATCGATTTTCATACCTCGGGCCTGGTGCTCGCGGCGCGCGATCAGCAGACCTTCGAGGCCTTCCGCACGCTGTTTTCGTACAAGCGGATTGCCAAGTCGTACCTGGCGCTGGTGCGCGGTGAGCCCGAGAACACGCGGCTGACCTGGCCGATCAGCTCGGCCGTGGGACGCGGCAACCAGCGGGTGCGGGTACTGCGCGACCCGCAGGAGGCGCCGCGCGTTGCGCTCGAGGCGCGTACCGACGTCTACGTGATCGAGAGCTTCGTCAGTGCGGCCCTTGTCTTGGCCGTGATGCGCACCGGAGTGCGGCACCAGGTGCGCGCGCATCTTGCCAACGCCGGTTGGCCGATCGTCGGCGACCCGCTCTACGGCGAGAGCCGCGGCGCACCGCGCACGATGCTTCACGCCGCGGGACTTGAGTTCGACCATCCGCGCTCGGGCGTACCGCTCGAGATTCGCTGCCCGACCCCCGAGGATTTCGAGGCGCTCAAGCATGCGATGGTCGGAGCGGCTCAACCATGATTCGCGAACAGGGGCCTAAGCGCGAGCGGCCTGCGCCGTTACCGGGAATACGCTTGCTGTACTGCGATGACGATCTGGTGGTCGCCGACAAGGACGCCGGACTGCTCAGCGATCCGGGACGCGATAAGCTCGAGGGCACGCTGCTGGACCTGATCGAGATCGAGCTGGGTTATGAGGTGCTGCCGGTGCACCGGCTCGAGCGCTGGACGTCGGGAGTGACGATCGTCGCGCGCCATGAGCAGGCACGCAGTTTTCTCGAGCGGCAGTTCCAGGAGCAACAGGTCGGCGAGCTCTACCTAGCCATCGTCAGCGGCGCGCCGCCCGCGGCCGCGACCATCGACCTGCCGTTGCGCGCCATGAAAGCGCGCGGGAGCGTGGATGTCCGGACCCAGATGATCTGTTTGGAACGCTTTGCGCGCCACGCAATGGTCGCCTGCCGGACCAACGGAGCAAATCAGACCCAGGTGCGGGAGCATTTGGCGGCAGCGGGTTTCACTTTGCTGGGCGACGCGGCCAACAGCGGCGAACGCGAACTGCTGCTCAGCTCGATCAAGCGCGGCTACCGCAGTAAGTCCGAACGGCCCGAGCGGCCGCTGATCAGCCGTCAGGCGCTACACTGCGCGCGACTCGAGATTAAGTTGCCCGCAAGCGATCTGCCGCAAGCGTTCGAGGCGCCACAGGCAGCCGACTTCGCCCTGGCGCTGAAGATGCTGCGCAAGTATTCAGCCTAAAGTAAAACGATCTTGTCGCGGCCGCGGCGCACGTTGCGCGTGGCGTTGCGCGTGTCCAGCACCAGCTGCGAGTTGCGCACGATCGAGTTGTAGTTAAAGCGCGAGTGGTCGGCTACGATCAACGTCAGGTCGGCTGAAGACAGCTCCTGCGGCGTTAGCCGCACCGACTCCAGCTCGACCTCGCCCAAATCGAGGCTTTTGACGAAAGGATCGTGATACGCGACCAGCGTGCCGCGTTGGGCCAACAGCTTGATAATGTCCAGGGCCGGGGATTCGCGGGTGTCGGACACGTCGCGTTTGTAGCTCGTGCCCAGCACCAGCACCCGGCTGCCGTTCAGCGGCTTACGCCGCGCGTTGAGCAGGTCGGCCAAGCGCTCGACCACGTAGCGCGGCATCGAGGAGTTGACCTCGCCCGCCAGCTCGATAAAGCGCGCGGTGTAGTTCAGCGAGCGCAGTTTCCAGCTCAGATAGTGCGGGTCGATGGGAATGCAGTGGCCGCCCAGGCCCGGTCCGGGGTAGAAGGGCATGAAGCCGAAGGGCTTGGTCGCCGCGGCGTCGATTACTTCCCAGACGTCGATCCCCAGCCGGTCGCACATCAGCGCGGTCTCGTTGGCCAGGCCGATGTTCACAGCGCGGAATGTGTTTTCCAAAAGCTTGACCATCTCGGCCGCGCGCGTCGAGCTGACCGGGATAACCTTCTCGACCGCCGCGCCGTACAGCGCGCATGCGACCTGGGTGCAGCGCGGGGTCACGCCGCCGATGATCTTGGGCGTGTTGCTGGTGTTGTATTGTTGGTTGCCTGGGTCCACGCGCTCGGGCGAGAACGCCAGATGGAAGTCCTTGCCGCAGACCAGGCCCGAGCTTTCGAGCACCGGCTGCAGGATCTCGTCGGTGGTGCCCGGGTAGGTCGTGGACTCGAGCACCACCAGCTTGCCCGGGCTGAAGCGCAGGGCGATCTCCTCCACCGCGGCCACCACGTAGCTCACGTCCGGGTCCTTGGTTTTGCGCAGCGGGGTCGGCACGCAGATGCTGATCGCGTCGATCTGGGCCAGCTCTTCAAAGTCGCCGGTGGCGCGCAGCAGGCCGTCGCGTTTGAGCCGCAGCACATCGGCGCTGGGCACGTCCTGGATCTGCGAGCGTCCGCGGTTGATCGACTCGATGCGGTCGGGGTCCACGTCGAAGCAGGTGGTGTCGAACCCGGCCTTGGCAAACTCCACGGCCAGCGGCAGGCCGACGTATCCGGCTCCAATCACGCCCACGCGGGCCTGGCGGTTCTCAATTTTTTTCAGCAGGTTCATCGGGCCCTCCTCGCCCTTTCGTACCACAGGTAGAGCAACAGCCCGCCCGCAATCAGCGGCGCGAGCAGCCGGCGCAGCAGGCGCTTGGGGCCGCCGGTCGGACCCACGGATCCCAGCAACGTTGCGAGCAATCCGGCAAGTCCGAGGTCAGCGGGACGCGCGTGGCGATCGTAAAGCGCGATCCGCGGCGGGTTGAGATAGAACGGCAGCAGCCGCAGTTTCCAATAGCCCGGGTCGCGCACGCCGCTGAACGCTATCAGATCAAAGCGCTCGGAGCGCAGCTCGCGCGCGAACTGCCCATGTCCGCCCGCGGGATTGTCCAGTCCGCGCACGCCCTGGGGCAGGCGCACGTGCTCGCGCATCCCGCGCTGTAGCAGCACGCTCAGATCGGCCCCGGGCCAGCGTTTGCGCGCGTCAACGATCACGTACTCGAGCAGGTTGGGGTTGCAGGTCTGCACGATCAGCACCCGCCCCGGGTCGTCGGTCTGTGCGCCGCGCGAGAGCAGGAACCTCATCGGTCCTCCTCCAGCAGCCGCGCGTAGGCCGCCTCGAGCTTATCGCCGACTCGCTCCCAGGCGTAGACCCGTTCGACCAGCTCGCGGCCGTTGCGACGCAGTCGCAGGGCCAGCGCTTCGTCGGTCAGCAGCCGCACGCAGGCCTGGGCGAAGTCTGCGGTGTTGTCGGCGATAAGTAAATTTTCGCCGTGCTCGATTGCCAGCCCCTCGGCCCCGAGGGTTGTGCTGACCACCGGTAGGCCCGAACTTTGCGCCTCGAGAATTTTCAGTCTGGTGCCCGAGCCGCGGGTGATCGGCGCGACAAAGCACGCGGCGCGTTGGTAGCGCGGCGCCAGGTCGGGCACGAATCCCGCGACCTCGATCCCCTCGTCGGCTGAGCAGCGCGCGATCGACTCCGGCGGATTGGGTCCGCAGATCGCCAGCCGTGCATCGGGTACGCGCTTGCGCACTTCGGGGAAGATCTCGCGCGCCATCCACAACGCGGCGTCCAGGTTCGGCGCGTGACGGAAGTTGCCCACGAACAGCAGCTCCGGGCCGTCGGGCTCGCGCGGCAAAAGCTTGAAGTCCTCGACGTCCACGCCGTTGGGCGCGACCTCGATCGGCGTTTCCTTCACGTACTGCGCCAGCACGTCGCGGTCGTGTTCGCTCATCGCCAGCAGCAAATCGTAGCGTCGGCACCAGCGCAGCTCGTAGCGGAACATCCGCAGCCACTCGTAAAAGCCCAGCAGCCGTTTGCCCAATGCGCGTTGCGCGCGTGCTGCGCGCAGATAGCTGACGAAGTACAGATCGATCTCGGTCAACACGGTCTTGACCCGCGGATCTTGCGGCATGAAGTGCGCCAGGATCGTGTACTCCATCTGCACAATGCGGTAGTCGCCGCGGGCCAGCACACGCTGGATCAACCGCGCGAACTCGTCACTGTAGAACTCTTGTACGCTGGCCGGATCGCTCCAGCTGATGCGGTCGGGTTGACCGCGCAGCATGAAGTGCACCTCGTCGCAGATCTCGAGCAGCTTGTCGCGCGAGTCGCGCTCATGCTCGTGCTCGATCATCGAGACCAGCCCGATGGGATGGTGCTTGGCCACCTGGCGCATCACGTTGTACATCCGCACTGCGCCGCCGTGGGTTGGCGGAAAGGGGCAGTAGGGCGAGATGAACAAGATCGGCGCGCCGCTTTTATCGCTGCGATGGGGCGACTTTGCCAAACGTGCGCAACGCTCGCGGAACGCCAGGGGGTTCGAGCTGATTTGCAGCACCGTATCGTCGCTTACAACCGCCGCCTTGCACTCGAGGGTTCGACCGGCGCAGATCTGCGGCAAGTCTTTAAGCGCGCCGATCAGCGCACGCAGGCTCACGCCCTGTCCCGGAGAGCTGCGGCCGTAAAGCGTGCGGGCCGCGGACCACGGCAGCCACAGGCAGTGGCGCAGCAGCTCGCCACGGCCGGTGATGTCGCGCCAGGTGAAACGCAAATAGTTGAGGCTGAACACGTCGAACAGACGCGCACGGCTGTAGTGTTTGCCGATGGTGCCGCGATGTTTGTGCACCACCGCGCTTTGGGGCAGGTAGAGCACGCGGAATCCGCGTTTCCACGCGCGATACGACAGGTCGAGATCCTCGACGTAGAACGGCTCGTAGAGCGCGTCGAACCCGCCCAGCGCCTGGAACTTGGCCTTGCAATAGCCGCTGGAACCGCCGCCGGCGTAGAGCGCGGGCGCAACGTCGCTTTGGTTGTCGAACAGGTGCCGCAGTTGCAGCAGGCCGCGATGCCAATGCGCAACAGTCAGGCCCGACTCCTCGCTGCGTCGCGCTGCGCCGTCGCGCTGCTCAAAGCTGATGCGGCTGGTGGCGGCGAACAGCTCGCGATCCTCGAACGCTTGCCAGGTCGGCTCGAGGAATCCGGGCTCGACCCGCATGTCGTTGTTCAGCATGTAGACGATGCCGAAGCGCGCGGCCTCGACCCCGGCGTTGCAACCGCCGCCGAACCCCAGGTTGCGATCCAAACGCAGCACGCGCACCTGCGGCAAGTGCTGCTCAACCCACTGGGCCGTGCCGTCGTCGCTGCCGTTGTCCACCAAAATCAGCTCGACCTCGAACGCATAGCCCGCGATGTCCTGCGCCACGCCCGGTAGATATTCGCGCACCAGGTCCAGGCCGTTCCAGGTGGGGACGATCACGCTGATCCCGTCGCGCTGCGGCTCGATGGGCTGCGCGGGCGCGATGGGCCCCGTGGGCTTGGGCTGAGCACTTCCGGCCAGGCGTAGGCGCAGCCAGACGTATAGCGCCAGCGGCGTCAGCCCGATTGCCAGCAGCAGCCGCGGTACGAGCAGCACCAGCGCCAGCGCGCCAAGCGGCACGGCCAGAACCAGGCCTAAAGCAACTGCGGTCAGCCGCGTTGCGAACTTGAGCACGGTCAGCGTGCCGCGTGCCCAGGGGGCGAGCTTTTGGTGCAGTCGGTAGCCCAGGGTTTGGCGCACGCGCTCGATCTCGGCGCTCTGGTGCGCGATGCGCAGCTTGGCCCGCGACAGCTCGCGCTCATTGCGCTTGAGGTCTTGATCCAGGCCTTGGGCCCATTGGTTGGAGCGGCCGACCTCGTCCTGTAGCTCGACGATCCGCTCGTCGCGCTGCTCGATCTGCGCATCGCGCGTCTTGAGGTGGCTTAGCAGTTCGTCGAGGTTGCCAAAATACGGCGCGCGCGCCAGCAGCGGCTTGATTTTGGGCAGCTTGCGCGAGGAGCAGACCGCCACGAAGTACAGCGGCTCCAGATCGCTTTGCTTAAGGTCGAGGCGCTCGATGCGCGGCTGTGCATCGCCCTTAATCGGCAGCACCGCGTGGCCTGCGAAGCGCGACTGTCCCAGCAGTTCGACGTGTTGAAACGCGCCGTGCAGCAACTTGTCGAACTGCTTGCGGTTGAGCTCTTTGACGTGGAACGGATTGTCGTGTTCCTCGTAGCTGGGGGCCGCGACGTTGGGCGTGGAGACTACGAACAGTCCGCCGGGCACCAGGGTGCGCGCCGCTGCCTGGACCAGCTCGCGTTGCTGCAGCAGGTGTTCGATGACCTCGAAGCAGACCACCAGGTCGAAGCTCTGTGGTTCGATCTCGGGGTTCGCGGCGTCGCCGATTTCAAAGCGCAGGTTATCGGCGCTGTAATTTTGGCGCGCGTACTCCACGGCCTCGGATGCGACGTCCAGGCCCAGAACGCTCTGTGCGCCGGATTGGAGCAATAGCTGCGCGCCGTACCCTGCGCCGCAGCCCAGGTCGAGCACGCGGCGGCCCTTGGCCAGGCCCGCGGCAAAGATGTAGCGCGCCAGATGCTCGCGCTCCAGGTCGCGGTCCGGCGTCTTGCCTGGGACCAGCCGTTCTCCGGTGAACTCCATGGGCTCAGATATTACAGCGCCGCGGCGTTGGTTACACCCCTTTGTCAGCGTTACGCTCCATCTTGCCGCTTGAGAAGCCCTCGAGGTCGAGGCTGACAAAGGAAAAGCCATGGCCGCGCAGGGCAGTCACGATGGCGCGCCGCAGCTTGGGATCCAGGGCCCGGCTGAGTTGATCTTCGCAAAGCTCGATGCGCGCGCTATCGCCGTGGTGTCGCACGCGGAACTCTGTAAACCCCATCCGGGCCAGGTCCTGCTCGCAGGCCTCCACCCGACGCAGACCCTCGCGGGTGATCGGCATGCCGTGGGCAAAGCGCGTGGCCAGGCAGGTTGATGAAGGCCGGACCCAGTCGTTTAGCCCCAACTTGGCTAAGGCGCGCCGTACATCGGACTTGTCCAGGCCCGCGTCGAGCAGTGGCGTTTGTATGCAAAGCTCGCGGATTGCGGCCAGGCCCGGACGGTGCTCGGAGAGCTCCTGGGCGTTGGTCCCCTCGCACACGTGCTCCAGTTCCAGCCGGTCGGCCATCTCGCGGCAGAGGCGCAGCATCTCGTGTTTGCAAAAAAAGCAGCGATCCGGCGGGTTGCGCACGAACGCCTCGTGGTGCAGCGGATCGAACTCGATTAGCTCGTGGCGCAGGCCAAGGCGGCGGCACAAACCTTGGGCGCGCTCGACCTCGTGCTGCGCAAACAATGGTCCCACGGCGGTTGCCGCTGCAGCACTCTCTCCAAGCTCATCCGCGGCCAGGGCAGCGAGCAGCGCTGAGTCCGCGCCGCCGGAGAGCGCAATCAGGGCCGAGCCCAGTCCGCGGATCTGCTCACGCAGGGCAACGATCCGGCCCGCGGGGTTACGCATTAGAGGCTTTCGATGAACGCCTCGAGCCGGGTGACGGTCTGGGCTTCGCTGAACAGCCGCATGTCGCACATGTCGCCCTCGATCACCAGACTGGGCTTGCCCGTGCGCTCGCTGACCAGCTTGGCCAGCTCGTATTGGCCCAGGGTGTAGGCTTTGCACGAGCGGTTGGAGTGGAACACCAGGCCGTCCACGTCGAACTGTTTGATCCAGTTCTCGAGCATTCTGATGCGCACCTCCATCCCGCGGTTGATGTACGGGAAGAGGTAGGTGTCGGCCATCGGTTGCCAGGGGTCGTCCACGAGCATGGTGTCCGCGCCGATATCCCAGCTCGAGGTGTAGGTGCAGACCACGAACACCGCGCTCAGGCTGTTGGTCAGCTCGGCCAGCCCCTTGGTCCAGAACCAGATCGGCAGGTTGTCCCACAGCAGCCGGTGCTTTTCTTGGGGGACCGTGCCGATCCCCTTGTCGATGCGGTCCTGCAGCTCGTCGCGCAGCATGGTGTAGTAGTCCAGACACTTCTGCGTGCCGCGCAGAGTGACGATCGGCGCCATGTGAAAGAAGCTGTCGATGGAGCTCATGGGCGCGGGCTTGTGTTGGCAGAGGTTGAGGCACTCCTGCCACACGCGGGTCGCCTGTTCGGAGAGCCGCAGCACGTCGATGAAGTGCTCCATGTCGAACTCGCGCCCGAGAAGCTTGGCAATGGCGTAGGCCTGCTGTTCGAGCTGGCCGGCCACGTAGCTGCGGTGCGCCGGGGTGATCTCGTCGGGCACGAAGGGCGTGTTGATCCAGAACACCGGCGCGTCGTACTTGCGCCCCTGGACCTCGTACCACTTGACCACTGTGGAGCAGATGTTGTCGCAGCAGTAGAGGAAGTCCGGCTTGGGCAGTCCGGCGATGGGGCTGTTGCCGGTTGCGGCCTGGCCCACGTCGGCGCGGAAGTACGAGCAGAGGTCCGGCGAGTAGCCCATGCCCTCGGCCACCTCGCTGAGTTCGACGCCCATGCGGGTCACGCCGATCATCGCGCCGTGGTTCTCGGGGTAGATCGGGATCACGTCCATGGCGATCAAGGTCTCGACCGGCGAGCCGGAGGTGACCCAGGCCACCTTCTGGTTGTTGTACTCGGCGTTCTTGGCCTCGAGATAGTAGATGCCCATCAGCTCTTTGAGCTTGCGCGTCGCCTCGATCCGCGGGATTGCTGCTTTGTCGTTCATCAGAGGCTCTCCAGAAATGCTTGCATGCGGGTTGTTGTGGCCTCGATTGCGTCGCTGCCCAGGTCGATCTCGAGCAACGTGCTGGGTACTCCGGCCTCTTTGAGCGCGCCGGAGAGCCAGGGGTAGTCGAAAGCCTCGGGGTCGCAGAATTTGAGGCGCGAGAAGATCACGCCCTCGGCTGCGCAGGCTTTGGTTTGCTCGACCAACTCCGCCGCGCGATCGCGCTGCGAGTCGTGAATCGTGCAGCACGCACGGCGTCCCAGCTGCCGTGCGGCCAGCGCCACGATCGGGTCGCCGTTCTGGTCGACGTCCGGGTCGATGCTGCGGCGGCCGATGCCCAGATCGTCGTCTACAATCCGCGCGCCCAGCTCGTCGTAGAGCGCGATCACCGGCCGCGGCCCGAGCACCATGCCCGAGACCAGCACCGGCTTGGCATCGAGGGCCGGGCTGCGCTGCTCGGCCTGGGCGGCCGCGGCTGCGGCCAGCTCGATAAAGGCGTCGAAGGGCAGCAGGTTGTACAGCACGTAGACCGCGTTGCGCTCGGTTGCGCTGAGCAGCCCGCGCCCCGCCAGATCGAGCAGCCCTCTGGCCGCGGCGCGCGCCGTGTTGCCCAAGGCGATCGAGCGCGCCAACGACTCGTCGTCGAGAGTGGCGCCCGTGGCCTTATGCAGCGCGGCGATGAACTCGCGGATTTGGGCCGCGATGAACTCGCCCGCGCCCGTGGCGCTGGTGATCTTGGGCATCACCACGTGGCCGACAAACATCTTGGGGAAACGCGAGGCCCAGATACTCTCGGAGTTTTGCACCGTGTCGCAGGTCGAGGGGAACACAGCCCCGCTGACCCCTTCCAGGCCGCCGGACAGTCCCAGCTCGAACAGCCCGACCATCAACGAGCAGATCGTCGGCTGTAAAAACGCGCCGGACTCGTCCAACGGCAGGGCAGCGCCCCAGATCTCGGCTGGGATGAAGCCCGCGGCGTCGAGCACCTCGCGTGGGAAGTACAGCGGCACGATGAGCATCGCCGGCCGACCGCTGCTTTTTCTGTAGTCGGCCAGCGTGGCCGCGGGATCGGCGGCCAGTTCGACCATTCTCTGGATCTGTTCGCTCATAAGCTCCTCACTCGCCCGGATGATTGCCTGATAACCATCATCAAAGATCCGGGTCCTAGTTGTACATCTCGTCGATGAGTTCAGAGTACCTTTCGATTATCTTACGGCGTTTGAGTTTCAGTGTCGGCGTCAGGGTCCCGTCTTCGATCGAGAATTGACCGGGCAGTATATGGAAGCGCTTGATTTGCTCGAAGCGCGGCAGGGTCAAGTTGGCCTTCTCGACGCAGTGGTCGATCAAGACTTTGATCGACGGGTTATTGAGCAGCGTAGCGAAGTCGTCGGCCTGGATTTGCTGCTCGTGGGCGAAGCTTTGGATGCGTTCCTCGTCCACGGTGAGCAGCGCCACCAGGTAGGGCCGCCTGTCGCCGTAGGCCAGCGCCTCGGTGATGTACGGCTCGGACTTCAACGCGTTCTCGATTGCCACGGGGGCTATGTTCTTGCCGCCGGCGGTGATGATCAAGTGCTTTTTACGGTCGGTGATGATCAGGTTGCCGTCGGCGTCGATGACGCCGATGTCTCCGGTGTGCAGCCAGCCTTTATCGTCGAGCGCCTCGGCCGTGTCCTTGGGATTGTTCCAGTAGCCTTTGAACACGTTGGCGCCGCGGATCAGCACCTCGCTGTCGTCGGCCAGCTTGATCTCGTTGCAGCTCAGCGGCTTGCCCACCGTGCCGATCGCCGGGTCCTCGGGAGTGGTGATCGCCGCCGGAGCCGAGCACTCGGTCATGCCAAAGCCCTGCAACAGGGTCACGCCGAGGCTGAAATAGAATTCGATGATCTCCTGGGACAACGGAGCGGCCGCGGAGAGCGCAAAGCGCAGCCTGCCGCCCAGCTTCTGGGCCAGCCGGGTGAATACCAACTTGTCGGCCAGGGCGTAGCGCAGCTTGAGCTGGTAGGGCAACGGCAGCCGTTTGAGGCGATAGGGCAGCGCCTCGCGCCCCACGCTAAGTGCCCACTCGAAAAGTTTGCGGCGAGCCGTCCCGCTTTGCTCGACCGAGTTGCGGATCGAGTCGTAGATCTTCTCAAACACCCGCGGCACTCCAACCATCACGGTCGGCTGCACGGTGATGATGTCGTCGCGCAAGGTCTCGAAGCTCTCGGCGATCGCGGTGACGCCGCCGGCGTAGAGCCCGAGGAGCATCCCGCCGATCCGCTCGTAGGCGTGCGCCAGCGGCAGGTACTCGATCGATACGTCGCGCTCGGAGATGATGTTTAGCTCCTCGATGGCGCGGCAGACCGACAGGGCGTTGTTGTGGGAGATCATCGCCCCCTTGGGACGGCCGGTAGTGCCCGAGGTGTAGATGATCGTGAACAGGTCGTCGGGCTTGCCGCGCTTGAGCAGGTCGCCAAATCCGCCCGGATCGGCCTCGCGCAGTTGCGCTCCCTTGGCGCGTAGCTGATCGAGCGACAGCACGTCGGCTCCGAGCTGCACGCCCTCGGGATCCAACAGTACAATTTGGAGCAGCTCCGGACATTGGGCACGTACCTGCACGACCTTTTCGTACTGGGTCCAGTCCTCGCAAAATACGACTTTGGCGCCGCAGTCGCGCAGGATGAATCCCACCTCTT
This sequence comes from Candidatus Alcyoniella australis, assembly GCA_030765605.1. Classification (NCBI taxonomy): domain Bacteria; phylum Candidatus Lernaellota; class Candidatus Lernaellaia; order Candidatus Lernaellales; family Candidatus Alcyoniellaceae; genus Candidatus Alcyoniella; species Candidatus Alcyoniella australis. The sequence goes on along the minus strand of JAVCCG010000098.1, from coordinate 53,802 downwards.
CGGCCAGCAGCGTGGGGTAGATCCCCACGGCGATGCCGGCCAGGCTCTGGGTGCCCAGGTCCGCGAAATGCCACTCGATGCGCGTGTTGGAGAGTATCGCAGTGCGCTGGCCCTCCTCGAGACCCAGCGCCTCGAGCCCCCGTGCGACGTCGGCGATCGCCTCGCCGTATTGGTTCCAGGATAGATCGTGGAACACCCCGCCGCGGCGATGGCGCACGGCCAAACGATCGCCCTGCCGTGCCACGCGGCCGAACACCATACGGGGAATGGTAAGCTGTTCCATTTTAATAAATCCCCATCTTATGGTGAAAAATCAATCCTAGTTGTGCGGTAGTGGTAATGCAAGACAACAGTTTTTACGCCCAGATCGATAATTGACAGCTTGGCCGACCGGCCATAGGATTGCAGCTTGTCGGCCTCGTCCGTATTCCGAGGAACCGACCGGCCGCTCGCTAGGGTGATATAAAGGCCTGGGAACACCACCGAATGGATATCGACCTCCACCTACACACGACCTTCTCCGACTGCTCGAGCCTGAGTTACGAAACGGTCTGCGAGTACGTCGAGAAGCAAATGCCCCTGGCGATCACGATCACCGACCACGGCAGCGTCAAGGCCTGTGCGCGGCTCAGCCGCGACTTCCCCGAGTTGTGCGTGCTCTGGGGGGTCGAGGTCACGGCCGAGGAGGGCGATTTCCTGATTTTCTCAGAGGACACCGACTACCTGTCCTCTCTCACCGTGTTCCACCGCTCGGTGTGCGATCTGCGCCGCGACGAGCACAACGCAGTGATCTGGGCCCATCCGCGCGTGCCGCAATCCTCGGGCTGGACCGGACCCGACCCGATCTCCAAGGAGATTCTCGAGGTGGCGCGCCACATCGACGGCCTTGAGCTGTACAACGGCACAATGCTGTTCCTGGCGACCATGGGCTCGGTACGGCAGGTCTACTTCGACCGTCTGCAGCAGATCGCCACATCGCAGAAACTGACCTGCACTGCCGGTTCCGACGCCCACGAAAAGGAAAGCTTTTTCAAGTGTTGGACCACTTTCCCCGAATCAGCCGACACTCCGCGCCGGATGATCGATGCGCTGAAGCAGGGCAAGGTTGTTCCGCATTACGACCGCGAACGCTTCGGCGGGCTGCAGATCCAATTGTTGCCCGAGGCCCAACGGATGCTTGGCAACGGATGAAAATCTACGGATTGACCGGAGGCATCGCCTCGGGAAAAAGCACTGCGGCCAAGGTCTTTGCCAAGCTCGGCGCCACGGTGATCGATGCCGACCAGGTGGCGCGCGACGTGATGGCCAAGGGGCAGTCGGCCTTTGATCGGGTCGTGGCCGAGTTCGGCAGCGGAATTGTCGGCCCGGACGGCGAGATCGACCGCCGGCGGCTGCGCGAGCAGATCTTCACCGACCCCGACTCCAAGGCCAAGCTCGACGAGATCTCCCATCCGCTGATTATCGGCAGCATCGTCGGCCGCGTGCGCGACCATTTCGAGCACAGCACCGAGCCGGTGATTGTCGAGGCGGCGCTGCTGATCGAGACCGAGCATCCGTTTCCGCTTAGCGGCTTGATCGTGGTCTATTGCACGCAGCGCAAACAGATCCAGCGACTGATCCAGCGCGACGGTGTGGACGAGCAGCAAGCTCAAGCAGCCCTGGATTCGCAGATGCCGATGAAGGAGAAGCTGGACTACGCCGACTTCGCGATTCGCAACAACGGCAGCCTCGAAGCGTTGCAGCGCCAGGTCGAGCGGCTCTGGCAGACCCTCAAATCACAGCATTGACGGCGTCATTGCCCGCCTGGGTTTAATTCAAACAGCGAATAGCCGCTGTGGCGGGTTTGCAGTAGCGGCTTAAATTCGACGGCGCAGCGGCCAAAGCGCTCGGCCGCCTCATCGTTTCTGCTTATCGCGTAGCGCAGCCGGTGGAGTTGCAACAGCTCTTGGGCGCGATCGCACGACCCGTTGCGCAGCTCGTACTCCACCCCAAATGCGCGCGGGGAGTGGGACGGCGAGATCAGCTCCAGGTCAGTGTAGAGGTACTCCTCGACCCCGCTGGTGAGCACGGCCTCGTCCGCGGCCACGACCTGCTCGGCGGATAGCAGCAGGCTCAGCGCGTCGTTATGCGCATGCGAAACGAGCAGCTCCAGCGGTGCGCGGCGCTCGAACACGGTCAATGCCGATTGGGTCTTGAACAGCGGATCACCATACAACAGCGGATAGATCGCGGGCAGCCCGGCCACGGCCGCGGCCACCAGCAGCGCGCTGAAAATTGTGCTGATCAGCTTTGCGCTGCCTTTGCCCATGCGCAGGAGTGCAGGCTGCGCCAGGGGCAGCACCAGGGGCGTGGCGCACAGCGGCAGCAACGGCAGCAGCAGGCGCGACTGCTGGCTGCCCAGCGACCAGGCAACAAAGCCCAGGGCGCTTGCAAACAACAAACTAACGCTGCCCACGTCGGGCTTGCGCAGGCCCAGCACCAGGGCCCACAGCGGCAGCCAGGCCAATCCCAGGGGCACGCCGCCGAACTTCTCCGGGTGCAACGTCAGGTTCCAGGGCAGCAAGGCGAACCCGGCGGCGTCCTTGCCCATGCCAAACAGGTTGAGCAGCTGGACCTTGATGAAGGTCACCAGGGCCGCGTCCTCGCACCACAGCTCGCAATTGGGCCCGGCTGCGCACCAGGGATGCTGGGCAATGCGAAGCACCGTGCAGCCCGCGCGCCAGGGGTCGATCGCCGCGGGATAGAGCGCGGGCACGCCCAGCAACCAATTCTTCAGCGGCCAAAGCATGAACAGTGCAACGGCCGGCAGCGCCGCCAGCGCCAGGTCGAACAGCGCGATCAAAATCTTGCGCTTGCCGTAATTCAGCCGGGAGCGCCGCAGGGACAGCCCGGCGGCCAGTACGAACAGCGGGGCGACAAAGATCACGGCCGTGACCTTGACGTTCAGCGCCAGTCCGGCGCAGATCCCGGCGAGCAGCAGCACGCCGCGACCGCACTCCAGCTCGCGCAGCAGCACCAGCACCACCGCGGCCCAGACGAACAGGCATAGCATCAGATCGACGTTGGCCGTGGTGCTCGACCAGATCCAGCCCGGGACCGAGACCAGCAGTAGCCCGGCGAGCAGCCCGGCGCGACGGCCGTGCAACGCCGCGCTGAAATCGATCACGCCCATGACCACGACCAGGCCCGCGGCCAGATGCAGCCACTTGGCGGCCAGCGGCGCGCCCAACGACCACAACGGCCAGAACAGCGTCTCGGCCAACAGCGGATAGCCCGCCATGTATAAATCGTAGGGCAGGAAAATCCGCCCCTGCTCGTGCCACAGCCGTGGAAGTTGCAGGTGGTAGGCCAGTGCGTCGGGCTCGATCTCCGGGGTCAGCGCCGCGAGCACGGTCCAGCTGCTGACGATCAAAATACTCAGACCCAACAGCCGATCGAAAAGCGGGCCGCTTGCCAACGCGCCGAGCAGCGGGCCGCGCGATTTATTGGCGCGCACCACCCAACGCAAAGCACGTCCCAGGCTCGGTGCACCCAACGCGGCGAGCACGATCAGCAGCACCAGCGCCGAGCTGCGGCCCACGCCCACAAATAGTCCATAGAACTGGCAGATTAGGCCCCACAGGCCCAGGCCAAGGGCGATGTCGATACTGTTCTGCGCGGGGATCGCCTTTGCAATCATGCGCTTGCGCAGAAAACGTCCGATCCCGGCGCTGCCCAGCAGCACCAGCGCCACCAGGGCGAACCCGCGCAAAATCGCCGGCGCACCCAGATCGCCCAACATTGACAGTCTGATCATCGAGCTTGTCATCAGTGTAAAGAGATTACCCGTACCTCGATGGTTTAACAATTTTTATCAACGCGGATCGTGGTTGCAGTTCCGACAATTTCGCCCTTTCCGCCAAGTCTAAATGCGGTTGATCATTTGCAATGGCTGGGCTTGAATACAAGAAATTGTATCCTCCTGCTCTCTTGAAGTGAAAAGCTAAGCAAAAATTTCTGGAAATAGCCTTTGGGTTGTGCTATGAGCTTATCTCAGGTGGAGGCACCCCCAGTATTTGATCGTTAATTCATCGTACTATGAGGAATACTCATGAATCCGTTCGAGGAAGAGATCGACGAAAGGCAAGACCAAGACAACGAGGAATATTCCAACGAAGCCCAAGGCGAACAGGACGCTTCGTCGGATTTTTCGCCTGACGGACCTCGGACTAAAAGACGATTTCGCATTAAAAAAATCGGGGTCGTCAGCGCCGGTGGGGATTGCCCGGGGATCAATGCAGTGATCCGCGCGGTGGTTAAGACCGCGCAGTATCGCTACAAATGGCGGGTGATCGGCGTGCGCGACGGTTTCGAGGGACTGGTGCGGCGTCCGCGGATCGTCGAACTGACTTATGACAATGTTTCCGGTCTCGAGCGTCGTGGCGGAACCATCCTGGGCACGACCAACCGCGGCAACCCCTTCGCCTGGAAAGAGGAGGAGGATGGTAAGGTTGTGACCGTCGATTACTCAAAGAAGGTGATCGGTACTCTGCGGCGTCAGGACATCGACGCGCTGGTGGTGATCGGCGGCGATGGCACAATGCACATTGCCAATGAATTCGACAAGATCGGCGTGCGCCTGGTGGGCGTTCCCAAGACCATCGACAACGACCTGCCGGCCACGGACGTGACCTTCGGCTTTGACACGGCGATGAATACGGCCGCCGAGGCCATCGACAAGTTGCAGACCACGGCCGAGAGCCATCACCGGGTGATGGTGCTGGAGACCATGGGGCGCTATACGGGTCACATCGCGCTGCACTCCGGGGTGGCAAGCGGCGCAGACATCATCCTGCTCCCCGAGATCCCCTTCGACTACAACGAGATCTGCCGCAAGATCTTCGAGCGCAACCGCCGCGGTCGTCGTTTCTCGATTATCTGCGTGGCCGAGGGCGCACGCGCCAAGAACGGCGAGATGGTGGTGCGCGAGATGGTCAACGACAGCTGCGATCCGGTCCGCCTTGGCGGGATCGGCTCCGAGGTCGCGACCAGGATTCACGAGCTCACCGGGCTGGAAACCCGTTATACTGTTCTGGGACACTTGCAGCGCGGCGGTACGCCCACACCCCACGACCGGGTGTTGTGCACCAGGCTGGGCATGGCCGCGGCGCATGCGGTGGCCGAACGCAAGTGGGGCCGGATGGTGGTAATCCGCGGCACCAAGATCCGCAGCGTCCCGATCGCCGACGCCGTGGGCCACCTGCGCAAGGTTGACCCCGAGTCGGACTTGGTGCAGAACAGTAAACTGATGGGTATCAGCTTCGGAGACTAGACTCACGAACCAAAGATTGCTGACTTTGATCCTGGCGGCCGTGCTGCTCGCGGCGGGTCCGGCCTGCGCCCTGGACCCCTATCAAGTCTACGTCTCCATCGACGCCGAGCCCGACGGCGACGGCAGCGCCGAGCTTCCGTTCGTCTCGATCCAGCAGGGGATCGACGCCTGCGCGGCAGGCGGCACGGTCTATGTGCTGCGCGGCAACTACTACGAGAGCCTGTACATCGACAAGCCGCTGTACCTCTGCGCCGGCGGGATCGACGCGGCGCGCCTGTTTCAGGGCCAGCAGGCCAGCACGATCGCGGGCACCTCGGACGTGACGATCAGCGGCCTGGTGCTGCTGGGCGATCCGGACCTGCCCCAGACATTTGGCACGGCGCTGCACGTGATCGACAGCGACCGAGTGACCGTGCTCAGCTGCAAACTGCCCTACCTCGAGATCGGCGTACTGGCCCAGAACTCCGAAGTTGTGGTGGCCGACTCGATCCTCGAGTTCTCGGACTATTCGCTGATTGCCGACGCCGATAGCTGGATCGGGATGTACTCCAACGTGGCCGTGGGCAACGGCGCCGTGGTCCAGTGCGAGGACGGGGCGTTGGTCGAATATCTGGGCAACGCCGGCAATGAGAACCTGGTGGAGGTCGGTGCGGGATGTTTGGAGGTCGGCAGATGAGGCGATTTACCGAATTGTTAATGATAACCGCGTTGATCGCCTGCCTGGCGCTGTGCGCCTGCGAGGAGGAGCGCGACGAGTTGGACTGCCCGGATCAAGGCGAGCAGGCCCTGAGCGTATCGATCGAGACTCCGGCCAACGGCGTCCGAGCGACCATCGGCGACGAGCTGGCGATCAGCGTGCGCGCCACAGGCCCCTACGACGTGGTGATGATCCAGTGGCACTGCGTGGCGCTGCTCAACGTGCATCCGATGCAGCTCCAGTACGGGCTGGAACGGCTGGCCGTGCCGCTGCGCGACGCGCGGATCGCGGGAACGCTCAACGTCCCGTTCAACCCCAACTTTCGCTACCTGGACATCTACGCCATGGCCGAAGATGCGCGGGGCAACCGCGCCGCAAGCGTGGTCCGCGTCTGGGTCGACCGCTACAACCCCTGATTCCGATCAGAGCCTGCTCTTGGGCGAGAAGCTTTTAATCAGCTTGAATAATCCCGCACTGCGCTGCTTGCCAATATTGACGCCGGTGAGGAACGCCAGGCCGCGCTTGAGCGAGTCGTACAGCTCGCGGTTGTAGGGGTACCACCAGGGCTTCTTCATTTTAAAGAAGCGATCCGACGCCACGTGCAGCGGCCGCGCCATCTCCAGCAGTCCGTCGCGACCGTGGGTCCGGCCGTAGCCCGAGTCCTTGATTCCGCCCCAGGGCGTCTCAGCCAAGCCGTAGGTGTAGAGGCTGTCGTTGAGGGTCACGGTCCCGGCCCGCAGCTTGCGGGCGATGCCTTTGCCGCGCGCGATATCCGCGGTCCAGACACTGGCCGAGAGGCCGAAGGGCGAGTCGTTGGCCAGCTCGATTGCCTGCTCCACATCGGTAAAACGCATGATCGGCAGCAGCGGGCCGAAGGTCTCCTCGGCCATGACCGGCATTGTGTGATCCACGTCGATGATAATCGTCGGCGGAAAAAAGCGCCCGCCCTCGATCTGTGGCGAGTCCCCGCCGCAGAGCACCGTGGCTCCGGCGGCCCGCGCCTGCTCGACCTGCTGCTCGATGATTCGCAATTGGCCGCTGCTGGTGATCGCGCCCACGTCCGTGTCGAAATCGCGGTCCGGCCCCACCCGCAGGCTGCGCGCCTTTTTCGTGATCAGCTCGACGAACGGCTCGAAGATCGAGTCGTGTACGTACACGCGCTCGATGCTCGCGCAGGTTTGGCCCGCGTTGGCCATGGCGCCCCAGAGAATGCCGCTGGTGGCCGCCTCGAGGTCCGCGTCCTCAAGCACGATCGCCGGGTCCTTGCCACCCAGCTCGAGGGTCAGCGGGATCAGCTTGTCCGCGGCCAGCCGCGCCACGTGGCGGCCGATCTCCACCGAGCCGGTGAACACCAGCCGATCCACGCGTTGCTCGATGAGCACCTCGCCCAAAGGTCCGGGCCCCTGGATTACGCTCAGCACGTCCGCGGGCAATCCGGCCGCGGCCCAGATCTCGTTGATCATCTCGCCGATCAGCGGCGTGGACGAGCTGGGCTTGAGCACCACCGCGTTGCCCGCCACCAGCGCCGCGCTGAGCTGGGTCATGGGGATGCCGAAAGGGTAGTTCCAGGGCGAGATGATGCCGATCACTCCCCAGGGCAAATAGTGGATCGTGCTGGTCTTGCCCGCCAGTCCCCAGAGGAACATCGAGATCGGCTCGTCCGAGAGAATGCGCCGGGCGTTGTCCGCCAGATGTTTGATCGTGTACATCGCGGGGGTGATTTCCGCGCTCACCGCCTCGACCCGCGACTTGCCGTTCTCATCCGAGATCAGCTTGGCAATGCGGTCGAAGTGCTTGTAGATGTAGTCGTTGGCAGCCTTGAGCACCTTTTCGCGCTCGCGAAAGTCGGTCTCGCCCCACTGCCGGGCCGCCACGCGCGCCGACTCGATAGCCTGGGCCGCCTGCTCGCGCGATGTGATCGGCACCTCGCCTAAAATCTCGCCAGTGGACGGGCTGCGTGAGAGGATTATATTTTTAGGGTCCGCATCCTTGGGATTGCTCTGCATAGTGCCCTCCAATCTTGGATAGGATCTTCGCAGAGCATCGCAAGGCAGCTTATGACGTAGCTCGTATTGCGGGCCGGTTGTTGCAGGTTGCAAAGGCTCTTGTGGAATGTCTAACTAATCGACGCAGGGCTTGCATGACTTGTACACTTAGCAACTAAGTCTATTAAGGGTTGGACCATGACCGACAAATATCAGCCCCCGATTTCCAAAGAAGAAGCAATCGCCATGCTTCAGGAAAGCCGGGTCAAGGAATGGAACGAACTTCGCAAGGAAAACCCTAGATGGTTTCCGCACCTCAAGGGCGCTATCCTCAATGATGCACACCTCAAGGGCGCTGACCTCAGCGAGGCACACCTCGAGGGCGCTAACCTCTTTGAGGCACACCTCGAGGGTGCTAACTTCAGCAGGGCACACCTCAATGGCGCTTACCTCATTGGGGCGCATCTCGAGAAAACCAACCTTGTAGGGGCGCATCTCGAGGGAGCTAAACTCTTGGGGGCGCAGCTCCAGGGCGCTGCCCTCTCTGGGGCGCATCTCAAGGGCGCTTTCCTAAATGGGGCACACCTCGATGGAGCTGACCTCATTGGGTCACACCTCAAGGGCGCTTACCTCGGCTTCGCGAACCTGGAAAAAGCCAATGTTGCTGGGGTTACTTTTAATCGAAAAACGAGGTGCAGAGGCATTCGTGTCGAGGGTTGCTACGGCAGTCAGCGTTTCAAGCGCTTTGCCCAGGACCAGGATTATCTTGAAGAGCTACAGGAGACGAAGAGGGAAAAAGTCCTCTACTATCCCTGGCTGATATTCGCTGACTGCGGGAGGTTTCTCTGGCTCTTGCTTGGCTTATGTATTGTCCTACCTATTGGCTTCGGATTCTTATTCTATGACTTTCTGCCGCCTGGCTCATTTGATGCTGAGCCTTTGCCTTGGACCCGATTCAGCGTCATGCACTACAGCTTTTTCACTTTCGTACCCATTGGTTCCAGCAACCTAGTTCCCCACACAAACGTCGCGGCCACAGCAGTGAATATAGAAATGTTACTGGGCTACGTGATGCTCGTTATCCTGATCCCGGCCTTCGTCAGCAAGTTGGCTCGCAGAAGCTAATTCGATTCTACCTATCGAGGTACGTCCGATAGCATGGCCTCGGGTGCGCCTGATTCCAGGGTCAGCTCGGGCACGTGCAAGGTTTGGGTCGGGAAGGCGAACTCCAGGCCGAGTTCGTGGGTCACGCGCATCAGCCGCAGTAGGAACTCCTGTTTGGCCTGCATATGCTCGGCCCAGTTGGTGGTCACGGTAAAGCAGTAGATAAAGATGTTCAGCGAGCTTGAGGCCAGCTCCTCGAAGTTCACCAAATAGAAGTCGTGGTGCAGGTTGGGGTCGGACTCGATGGCCTCGCGGATCTTGAGCACCGCGGCCTCCATCTGCTCGGGCGTGGTGTCGTAGGTCAGGCCCACGCGCATCTTAATTCGGCGTTTTTTCATCCGCGACCAGTTGTTGATGGCGGTGGTGGTCAGCTGGGAGTTGGGAATCGTAATCAGGCTGTTGGCAAAGGTGCGAATGCGGGTCACGCGCAGGCCGACCTCCTCGACAGTCCCCTCCACCGAGCCGATCTCGACCCAGTCGCCCACGGCGAAGGGCCGATCCACGAAGATCACGATCGAGCCAAAGAGGTTGGCCAAAGTGTCTTTGGAGGCCAGGGCGATGGCCGCGGTGCCGATGCCAAGTCCCGCGAGCAGCGAGGTCACGGAGTAGCCCAGGTGTTGCAGGATCATCACCAGTCCGATCACGACCAGGAACGCCTTGAGGCTTTTACGCAGGATCGGCACGAACTGGTTGTCGAACTTGCTCTCGGTCTTTTCGGCGCGCTCCTCCCAGTAGCTCATCAGCCCGTCGGAGAGGCGCACCAGGAACCAGATCACCAGCAGGGTCGAGGCGGCGCGCAGCACGGCGTAGGCAAAGCGCTCGATGTTCAACGGCTCGGTGGGCAGCGGCAAGATCACCACCGCCAGGGCCAGGCCGCCGAGCACGCAGGCCGTTCCCAACGGGCGCTCGAGTGCGGTGATCACGATGTCGTCGATGCGCACCGTGGTTTTGTCGGCCACCCAGCGCGCCTTGCCCAGCACCGCGACCACGACCCGCTTGAGCACGTAGCCCAGCAAGATCAGCCCGAAGGCCGCCAAATATTGCCAGGCCGCGATCCCCATGAATTCGTATTTGACGTATTCCAGGATCATCGCCATTAGTCCGTTGGCCGCGTTGGTTTCCATCTAGCTCCTCTACGGTTATCCAGGCACAGGGCTGAAACTTCCAGATCGACCCGGCGATGTCAATCCCGCTTGCTCTGGAATTCGCCCCATGATAAACGGAGGCTTCACATCCGCGTGGAGGATTGTTCGATGATTATTTCGAGACGCACTGCCTGGACCCTGTCGATCGCCCTGTGCCTGGCGATGGTCGCCACGGCCGCTGTCGCGGGCGAGCTGGAGTCCAAGTTCAAGCCGGGCGACAAGCTTGGCTACGTACAGACGATGAACCTACAGATGAGCCTGACGATGTTCGGCTCTTCGCTTGGCGACGCGCAGACCAAGCGCACCATCGAGTTCGACCGCGAGGTGCTCAAGCCCAACGATCAGAAACGACGTCGGATTCAGATCACAGTGCGCTCGGTGCAGCTCGAGGAGACAAGCCAGGGCGAGCCGGCCAAGACCTACAGCACCATTTCCGGCGATGAGCCCGGCGCTCCGGAGCAACAGCTCTATGCCGCGCTGGTCAATAAGCCGGTGGTCGTTGTGCTGGACAACAAGAACAACGTGGTGCAGGTCGACGGACGCGAAGCGTTGGTCGAGTCGGTTCAGTCCAAGATCTCGACGCCCGAAGATAAGCAGGCCGTGGCCGGTGAGTTCGACAGCCTGTTCTCCGATACCACCGATATCGGCGCGCTAGTCAACATCCGCGACCTGGACCCGCAAAAGAAGGTCAAACCCGGTGACTCCTGGGAGAAGATCTGGGGCGGAGAGGTGGTCGACGCCGATACAATGCCGGCCCAAATCACGCTTAAATCGCGCGAGGGCGACCTGGCCAAGCTCGAGTACGCGGTCAAGACCGACGATCTGCGCAAGACCCTGGAGCAGCCGGCCAATCCCGGAGATCCGCCGACCAAGGTCGACCGGCTCAAGGTCGAGGGCAACATCGACTTCAACACCAATAGCGGCACCGTGGTGCGCTCCGAGGACCTGATCGATATGGCGATGTCCATGGGCGAAGAGGGTCAGGCAACGATGTCGATGGCGATTACGGCCACGATCATACTGCAGGTCAAATAGCTGCCTGCCGTCGATTGCACCGCCCGTGCTGTAGTCGAAGCTTCGTGAATAATACGGGCTAAGATGAAACGCAAACCGTGCTTCAGATGGGGATCGATTGTCCTCGCCGCGCTGTGGGCGGCTTGGCTGATTCCCGGCTGCGCCCAGGGCGTGCGGCTGACCTATGATCCCGACCCGGGACGGCCGCTGGAATACCGCGCCCAGGAGCGGATCAGCGGGGTCGGCTCGATCCAGGGCGTGCCCCACCAGTTCGTCGAGAGCCACACGCTTTACTACCGGCTGGAGCACCTCAAATCCGAGCAACGCGGCCCGCGGCTGATGCGTCTGACCTGTAGCCGGTTCATCAGCGAAAACGATCTGCCCAGCAGACCGCGGCGCAGCTTCGACAGTCAAGACGAAGATCTCCTGGCGCGCGAGGCCTACGCGCCGATGACCATGCTGCTCCAGCGGCCGGTCACCATCGCCCTAAACGACGACGGCTCAATCGAGCTGGTCGACGGGATCGACGGGGCGGCCCGCAGCATTGCCCAGGCATTGGGCGAGGGGCCCCAGGCCGACGAGCTGGCAAAGCGGTTGGCCGATGTGCTGCGCTCGGACTTCCTGCTGCGGCTGCTGCATCTGCGCTTTCCGCCGCTTCCCGCGGGCCGGGTCTCGCCCGGCCGCAGCTGGCACGCGAACCGCACGTGGAGCGATCCGCTGCTGGGCGATCTGGAGCTGCGCACGCGCTATACCCTCGAGCGGCTCGAGGGCCGACACGACTCGCTGGCGATCATCAGCTTCTCCGCCGATATCGCGCCCTTGATCGATGAACTCGAGTTTCCGGCCAACGACCTGCACGGAGTTAAGTACGAGGTCGAAGTCGGCTCCCTGGCCGGGACGATGGTCCTGGACCGCCACGAGGGAGTTGTGGTCTCGATCGAATCGACCACCCAGGTCCGGCTGACCTTTGAGCACGAGGGCGAACCGCGCCGCGTGGGCCTGGCCTTCGAGCGCAGTCTGAGCACCGAGACGGTGCATTAGCTCGCTTGAAACCCCAGTCCGGATTATTCATGATGATTTATCAATCAGGCAGCTTGGCGCTGCGGCAAAGCACGCGAGCGGACAGTAGTCATTGTTCAATGATGCTCTGCGCGACGCGGAGTGGATTTTTAGTAAACGACCATAGAGATACGCGAGTTTTGCAACGGCTCAAAGCCGCATAGAGGAACCAACCATGAGACGTAAACGAGCCTCAGCTTTGACTCTCGCGATATCAAGCGCCCTGGCGGTGCTGCTGGCTTGTACGGTGGTTGCGGCCCAGGACGAGATTCGCGATTACGCCAACGAGTCGTACTGTCTGATCCTGACCCAGGACCGCGCGGAGCGCGACGCCTTAACGCACATGGGACTGATCGTCGACGGGGCCGACGAGTTCGGGCTCAAGGCGTTTCTCAATCCGCAGGAGATCGACGAGCTCGAGGCCCTGGGCTACGAGATCGAGGTGCTGCAAACACCGCAGCAGCTCTCCTCGCCCAAGCCCGACGGGTATTACGACTACAGCTCGATGGCCGCGCTGCTTGGCAACCTGGCCGACGGCTACCCCGCGCTGACGCAGCTTTTCAGCATCGGCCAGAGCGTGGATGGCCGCGAGTTGTGGGTGATTAAAATCAGCGACAACGCCGATACCAACGAGCCCGAGCCCGAGGTCTGGTTCGATGGCGGAATCCACGGCGACGAATGGAGCAGCTTTGAGGCGGTGATCAACCTCGCCAACCATCTGCTCAGCACGTACGACAGCGACGCGAGCGTACAGCAGCTGGTCGACGGGTTCGAGATCTACATCATGCCGATGCTCAACCCCGACGGCTGCACCGCGAGCACACGCTACAACTCCCACGGCAAAGATCTGAACCGTTCGTTCCCGATCTTCTACGAGGGCTCGGGAGTCGGCGGCAGCGAACCCGAATTGCAGGCGGTGACCGAGTTCTTCCTCGAGCACGCCCTGACCTTCGGCGCGAACTATCATTCGGGTGCAGAGACGATCAACTACCCGATGGATTCCCAACCCCAACTCGCGCCGGACGACACCACGCTGAGCGGGCTTGCATCTGTCTACGGCAGCGCCGCGAGCTATCCGATCACCAACGGCTACGATTGGTACGAGGTGCAGGGCATCAGCGAGGAGACCTACTATCTGGCCGGCGGCGCCATGGCGTTCATCGTCGAGGTCAGCAGCACCAAGACGCCGTCGTACTCGCAGATTCCGAGCTACAATGCGCGCAATCTCAGCGGCCAACTGGCGCTGCTCGATGTGCTCGACCAGGGGCTGAGCGGCACGGTGGTCGACGCGGCCTCGGGCGCGCCGCTGTTCGCCATGTTGCGCATCGCCCAGGAGGGTTGGGCGTTCTACAGCGATTCGGATCTTGGCGACTTCCACCGCTACATCCGCGCCGGTGATTGGACCGTGGTCGCCTGGGCCAACGGCTACGCCCCGGCCACATCCTCCGCGCAGGTGTTCGACGGATCCAAAGAGGAACTCAGCTTTGAGCTGGTGCCGGCGGCGACTCCCGAATATTACGCCATGCGCGTGATCGCCAACGACCGCGCCGATGGCTGGACCCACGCCAATCCCTCGATGCCCCTGACCGCCCTGGGTGCGCCCGATGGCTATGCCTACTCCATCGGCAACGACGGCTACGTGGTGCTCGACATGGGCCTTGGTACGCCGATCGTCGATTCGGCCGGGGCCGACGTGCAGATCGTCGAGTCCGGCTCCGACCCGGAGGGAGCTGCGATCTTCGTTGCCGAGCATTGGCTGGGGCCCTGGCAGGTGATCGGCGTGGCCGACGGCACTACCGACCTCGACATCTCGCCCTCGGGCCTGTCCGAGGCGCGCTACATCAAGATCGAGGACGACGGCAGCGGCGGCAGCGGAGCGACCCCGGGCTTCGATCTCGACGCGGTAGTGGTTACGGTCCCCTGCGAGGCGCCGGTCGTCGACTTCAGCGCCGACGTGACCCAGGGAGCCGCGCCGCTGAGCGTAAACTTCAGCTCAGCGATCGATGTGCTGCCCGGCTGCCTGCTGGGGCAGTACTGGGAGTTCGGCGACGGCGGCTCGTCCACCGAGAACTCGCCGACCTACATCTTCAATACGCCGGGCATCTACACGGTTTCACTCACCGGCCTGGGCGTGGCCGGTGAGAACGTCGAAACCAAAGCCGACTACATCGTGATCACCGGCGGCGATGACGACGACGACGATGACGATAGTGCGGGCGACGACGACGATGACGACGCGTGCTGCGGCTGAGCAGCGCCGTTCGATTAAGGAGGAAAGGCGGATGGAACAGCGCGATCAAGAGGGCGGCCGGACCGGCAAACTCGCTCTTGCGGCGATGATCGTCTATACGCTATTGTTATGTTTCGCCACGGCCGACGATATCCTCGGCTGGGGGCTGCTGGCCGGGTTTTTCCGTTAGAGTGTCGGCCGACTAAACAAGGAGAAAGACCATGATCGGCAATTTGGGCATGGGCGAGCTGGTAATTATTATGGCCATCGTGCTGATCATCTTTGGCGTGGGCAAGCTGCCTGAGATCGGCGCCGGCCTGGGCAAGGGCATCCGCGAGTTTCGCAAGGCCAACCATGACGAGATCGACGTGACGCCTAAAGATAAACAGCTCAAAGACGAAGACAAGGCAGAGTAGCCGCCGCCTGACGCACCTGCGACCAAGACCGCACCGGCCGGGACCGACATCCCAGCAGGTGCGGTTTTTGTTTGGGCACCTTGGAGGCGGCTTGGAGCCGCGGCAAGGCTCGCGCAGTACGCCGGTCTTGATGCAACGATCCACCCCGCGACTAAGCATCGGGGAGGGATAATAATGTTGAATAACATTATTAGGTGAAGGCTCGCGGGGTATTGGCTCGAGATTAATTAAAACAATTCACCTTGCCGCCCCATCCAACGCGAGCGGCTCTGAGTCGGCACAAATCTCGTGTATTACGTTTGTCGGTTACCTACGATCCACTCCGCGACGCGGAAAATATCGTAGAGCAACGCGCAAGGTTCGCTTGCGAGTTTTGGTGCAGCTCATAGCTGCTTTATTTGATCTCGAATTTGGCGAACACGCCGAAGTGGTCCGAGCTCATCGTGCCGTTGCGCGGCTGGTCGGCGAACAGGCCGGACTCGCGCGGCTCGAGCAGCGAGCCGGTGGAGCGCGTGAAGATGTAGTCCAGCCGCCGTCGCTGATGAACCAGCGTCTGCCCCAGGTGCGCGAAGATCAGCCCCTCGCCGTCGCTGGGCGGCTTGAAATCGCTGACGAACAGCGTGTTGGAATTGCGCTGGGGGTCCCAGGTGTAAAGCAGGTTCTGCGGGTCGCTATCGTCAGTGACCGAGGCGAAGCCCAGATGGCTTTTCAGCCACGTGAGCTCGGGGGCATCGGGCGAGGCGTTGAAGTCGCCGGCAAACAGTACGGGCGTGGACTGGTCGAGACCGGCGTCCGCGGCGCAGTCCAAGGCGCGCTCGATCTCGCTACGCCTGCGCTGCGAGGCCAGGGCCACCTCGGCCAGCGCAGCGTCGGCCTGCTCGCGCGTGATCGTTCCTTTATCGACCAGCTCATCCAACCCCTGCCGCACCTGCTGGTCGATCTCCATCCCGTGGTGCAGATGGGTGTTGATCAGCATCAGTTCGCGGCCGTTGATCTCGACGCGGGCGACCAGCGCGTAGCGGAACTCCCCGGTCTGGATCGAGAGCCACGGGCCGCAACGCCCGGTCGATCCCGAGAGTTTGCAGCCGTCGAGCTTCTCAAGATGCAACTGTGGGGCGGCCAAGATCGCCAGGCCCGAGCGCAGGTTGATCGGCGGCCCCAGAGAACCGATCTTGATTCCGGAGTTGCCCACCTGGAACACGCGCTGCATGCCCAGCTCGTCGGCGATCCGCGCCGAGAGGCCCGGCACCGGGTTGACCTCCTGCAGAAAGATCAGGTCCGGCTGTAGGGCCCGCGCCTGGGCCAGGAATCCCTCGAGCCGCAGCTCACGCTCGGCCGGAGTCTCGAACTCGTCGAACTTAAGCAGCCCTACGGGATTGAGCCCGTGCCAGAGGTTGTAGTCGATCACGGTCAATGTACGGTCCATCTCTCCCCCGTCCGGCGGCGACGCGCACCCGACCGGCAGCAGCGACAATGCCAGCGCCAGGGCCGCAACGCCGAGGCTGAAGCGCATCAGTCCTCCTCGGCCGCGATCTGCGGCACGATCAGCGTGGCGTCGATCTTGGCGTAGGCGCGGCGCAGACGTTCCAGGCGCTGTGGGTCGCCATCGAACGCGCCGATCACCGCGCCGCCCGATCCGGCGAACTTGGGATGCGCGCCCAGCTCGCGGCCAATGTTGATCAACTGCATATCGCCCGGGCCGATATTGCACAGCGCGGCGCGCAAATCGAAGTTCTCATCCATCAGCGACCCGAGCTCGTCGCCGCGCCCGTGTTCGAGCAGCTCTCGTGCGCGTACGGCCAACTCAGCCAGTTGAGCGACTTTCGCGAGCATTTCCGGCTCTCCGCGTTCAAAGCGCGCGCGCAACGGGTTGTGCGTGAACTCGCTGCCCTTGGCCAAGCCCTCGTTGTAGGCCAGGTAAAGCGGCGGCAGGGCCGCGGGGTCCAGCGGCACGTAGTCGCCCAAGCCCCGACCTTCAACCAGCTCGCGGCCGAGGTCCATGAACACCAGTCCCTCGTAGACCTGGATCACGCGGTCCATCAGCCCCGCGCCGATGCCCAGCTCCTCGCGCTCGACGCTCAGGATCAGCGAGGGCAGCAGCTCGCGCTCGATCTCGACGTTGTAGAAGCGCATCAGTGCGCGCATCGCGGCGGTGATGATTGCGCTGGATCCGGCCAGTCCGACCTGCACCGGGATCGTGGTGCAATAGCTGATGGTGAAGCAATCCGGGCGCAGCTCTATCCCCCGGGCAATGCAGTGCTCGGCAAAGAGCTTGATCGTCGCCTTGAGCAGTCGCACGCCGCCGTAATAACCGTGTTCGCGCACGCCGCGCACTAGCTGCTGCACGTTGTCGAACTCGAGCAGGTCTTGACGCTGGGGCGCGATGCACAGCCGCGCGCTGGGCTCGATGGTCGCCTGCGCGCTGAAATTGCGCACGCTCAACGCGAGCGCCTTGCCGCAATAGCCGTCGCCGGGGTTGCCCATCAGCCCGGCGCGGGAAAAGGCTTGGGTCACGATTTTCATCACTCATCTCGCACGATCAGCGGCAGCACGATCCGTGAGGCAAGCTTTGGGGCGGTATGCACCGTAAGCAGCGACGGATCTCCGGGCAGCGGCCGAAAGTGGTCGGCGTCAGCCCCGGCCACGGCGATGCGCAGGCTGTGGCCGCGTTTGAACAGGTAGGAGGTCGGCTGCAGGTCGAAGATCAGCTCGGTCGGCTCGCCAGGCTCCAGCGGTATGGCGTCGGCGCGCAGAAAGCTGTGGCACGGCGCGGGCGTGGTGTAGAGCGGCTCGTCGCACAGCTTGCGGTGCGAGGCGCGCAGCATGCCCTCGCTGACGTAGCCCACGCGCCCCGCGGGGTCCACGTCTTCAAGGTAGATGAACACGTCGGCGTCGGTCTTGGAGCTGCTGATGTAGAGGTGGACCAGTGGATGGCCGGTTACCTCCAGCGTTTGATCGAGCGGCGCGCTTTGAAACACCAGCAGACGCCGATCGGCCTTGCGGCGGTCGGGGTAGCGCACGGCCATGCCCAAGGCCAGGCTGTTCCAGCGGGCGTAGCCTCCGGTACCGGCCTTGGGGTCCACCGCGTACTCCACGCTTTGCACCTGGTCGGGGGGCGCAAAATCGAGGGTCCCGTCGGCGCGCAGATACAGCGCAACGGGCTGCGCCTCGGGCGGCGGCCAGGTATCGGCCGCGTGCCAAGTGTCCTCGCCCATGGTGTAGTAGTGCACCGGCTGCTCGTCGTAGATTCCGGTGTCGATCCCCTTGAGGTGATAGTCGAAGAAGCGGGCCAGCTCGGCCATGTGATCGAAGTTCGAGCGATAGGGCCGCTGGAATTGCCGCACGTGATCGTCGCCGCCGTGATCCCAGGGCCCGAGGATCAGCCGATCCTGGGGTCGTTGGCCCATGGTCAGGTAGCGCTTGATGGCCGAGTGCGCATATCCGCCGTCGAACCATCCGCTGTAGTTGTAGATCGCGGCTTCCGATTCGGCGATCTGCCCAAGATAATGATGCGGGCTGAAGCTGTCGATGTGCAAACCGCCGTTGCTCACGTCGTCGCGATAGAAAATCTGCGCGGCCTCTTCGTGTACATGGTAGTTGGTCGCGTGTTCGGCAACGGCCTGTTCGAGCAACACGCGGTCATGATCGTCGTCCACCGGCGAGACGCCGCTGGTGAACAGCGGCGCGAACCATGCGGCCTGCGACAGGTCGTTGGCGTCCATCGCCAGGTTGCCGCGCTGCCAGATCTGGGTGAACCACCAGAGGTGAATTCCGCCGGGAAACGCGATGTCGGCGTAAGCGTCGTACAGCGCGTACATCGGGGCTGCGGCCTTAACCGCCGGGTGGCGGTTGACCAGCAGCATCTCGGCGGCGGTTCCCTCGTAGGATCCACCCACCGCGCCGACCAAGCCGTTGGACCACGGCTGCTCAATGATCCAGTCCACGACCTGGGCGCCGTCCGTCACCTCGTCGGCCGACCACGGGCAGGGGCGTGTGCCGAACGAGGCTCCGCTGCCCCGGGCGTCCACGCGCACCACGGCGTATCCGAGTCCGACAATTTGCAGGATCTCCTCGGGCGGCATCAGCAGTTCGTTGTAGGGCGGGTAGAGCTCGAGGTGGCGCAAATAGCGCGTCTGGTTAAGCAGCGTGGGCAGCTTCTCGCCGGGCTCGAGGTTCGCGGGCAGGTAGACGTCAACGGCGATACGCACGCCGTCGCGCATGGTCAGGTACAGCGAGCTGCGCACGACGCGGCCGGCCTCGGTCGCTTCCCGCTGCTGCGCATCGTCAAGGTACCAATTGCGATCCAGCCGGGCCTTGGCCGGGCGCGATCCCGCGCAGGCCCAAGCTGTGCAGACCAGGGCCGCGATCAGCAGCAGGATCGCCGGCAATCCAAGGTTCAAGTTTCGTGTTCTACGCATGATTGGTTCTCGACGTTGAAATTGGCTGTGAACGGCCGGGCCGTGCTCAGGTCTCGATCAGTGAGCGCACCCGGCATGGAGCGCCCTTTTCCACCACACCCTCGATTAATCGGCAATGCACGCCGTTGACCGCCAGGCAGGCCGCGTGCTGCGCCTGTCCCGAGTCGGAGAAGCTGCACCTGAAAGAACAGTAGAGGTCCGGCTCGATCCCCTGGGTTGCCAGTATCCGCAGTCGTTCGCGGATGCGCGCGATGCTCTCGTCGTCGATTTTCATTGTTGTGATCTTTCATCAAAACTTAGCAATCCGACCTTAACCAGGGCGGGCAGAAGCAGCAAGTCCGCGAGCAGCGCCACGATCAACGTCAATGGCAACAGGGTGCCGAGCATGTTCACGCTTAGGTAGTCCGACAAGGCAAAGGGTGCGAATCCCACGACCAGGATCACTGTCGTGATCACGATCCCGCGGCCGGAGAAATTGAATGTGCTGCGTAGCGCACCCTCCACGTCGTCGTGGCGTTTCCACTCGATGCGCAGCCGCATCAGGAAATGGATCGTGTCGTCCACGCCGATGCCCAGGGCGATCATCATCAGCGCCAGCACGTCGGAGTCGATCTGCTCCCAGGCCAGACCGAGGTAACCGCCGAGTACGGCCAGCGGCAATAGGTTGGGGATCATCGACCACAGCCCCACGCGCCACGAGCGCAGGCCGATGATCATCATCAGTGCGATGGTGAACACGGCGAAGGCCAGGCCGCGGCGCTGTCCGGCGACGATCTCGCCCAGCCATTGGCCGAGCAGAAACAGCATACCCGTGGCCTCCACGTCCGCTTGTTCGCCAAGCATCTGGCGTCCCAGACGCGCGGCCTGCTCGCCGATCTCTTGGGTTGCGCGCACTCCCTCCTCGGGAAGCTGTAGGGTCAGGCGCATTCGGCGACGGTCGAAGTCGATCAGCTGTTCCAGATCGTTGTAGCCCTTGATCTCGAGCAGTTGAAAGTCGTCGGCCAGGGCCGAGCGCGTGCGCGGCAAGTCGCCCGGAGCGCTCTGGCCGTAGTGGATCGCCGCATGCAGCGGCGCGATCAGGTCGACGATTGAGGAGACGCGCGTCACCCCGGGCAGGCGCGCCAAATCGCGTTGATAAGCGGCGACCAGCCCGATCAGCTCGGGGTCGAGCAATCCGTCGATCTCGCCGGAGTCAACGTAGATATCGACCGAGTTGGCCCCGCCGAAGTGTGCGTTGAAATAGCGGGCATCGACGCGCAACGGATGGTCGTAGGTCAGCCGCTTGGCGAAGTCGGTCTCGACGTGCATTCGGGTCATGCCGTAGACCGCGACTAGCCCCAGCAGGGCGAACAGCGCGATCAAGGTGCGCGGACGGGCGGCGGCGAGCTGCGCCGCGCCGTGCAGGAAGCGATCGAGCAGGTCCTGTACGCGACCGGCCGCGCCCCTGCGCCAGGGCTTGGGCTGCGGAATCAGCGAGAACAGGATCGGCACCAAGGTCACTGCGATCAACAGCGCCACGGCCACGCCGAAGCCCAGCACCAGCCCCAGGTGGCGGAAGATCGGCGCGGGCACGATCGACATTGAGACGAAACCAACGAAGGTCGTGGCCGAAGTCATCAGGCAGGCGCGTCCCACGTCGGAGCCGCTGTGCAAGATCGCCTCGGATTTGCTTTTTCCCGCGCCGAGCTCAAGCAGGTAGGCGCTGCACAGGTGGACCACGTCGGAGAAGGCGATGATCATGATCACCATCGGCACCATGCTGGCCAGGATATTTACTCGCGGATCGAGCAACACGGCGAAACCCATGGTCCACAGCGAGGCCAGAGCGGCGACCAGCGAGGTCACCAGCACCGGCCACATGCGCCGGAACATCAGCCACACGGTGAGCAGCAGCAGCACGGCAACCAGCGGCAGCCGCGTGCTGATATTGGCGATGCTCTCGGACACCACCGAGCTGAAGCTCACCGGCGCGCCCAGCGGATGCAGCGACTCGCGCGCGTAGCCCGCGTCGGTAAACGCGGAGAGGATGCGTTGGATCAGCTCCGGCGTTTGTTCCACCGGCCGGTCGTCCTCGGTTTGTAGCTGGACGATCACCGCGTGGTGCGCGCCGTCGTCCGAGACCAGCAGGCCGCCGTAGAACGGATCCTGGGTCAGTTGTTCGATAAGCTGCGGGATCTGTCCGGGATCTTGCTCGGCCAGCGCGGCGTAGTCGCGCACCCAGATGCTCTGGGCATCGCCCTGGACCCGCTGGGCGTCGAGCAGGCTGCGTACCCGCACCACGCCGGGCAGCTCGCGGACCGCGCCGACCGCTCGCCCCAGCCGCTGGCGGCCCGGGCTGCTCAGCGCGTCGTCTTCTTCAATGGCGACCAGCACCACCTCGTCGCTGCCGAACTCGCTTATACGCTCCAGGTAGCGCGCGTAGCCCGGGTGCTCGCCGAGAAACATCTGGCCTATGGACGAGGCAAATACCGCGCGCCGCAGCGATGCCACGGCGGCCAGGCTGATCAGCAGCAGCACTATCAGCGCGACCCAGCGGTGGCGCAGCACGTAGCTGAAACAACGTTCCATAATCAGATGCTTTGAATGATTGCCCCGGTTAAAGGTTCGATAAAAAATAAACAGGCGGGCTCAAACGGCCCGCCTGTAAAAATCCGATTAGCAGCCTTGCTGCTCAGATGCGCTCCACGATCACGGCTTTGCCCATGCCGCCGCCGACGCACAGCGACGCCAGGCCGACGCTCATGTCGCGTCTTGCCATCTCGTAGAGCAGCGAGATGACGATGCGGATGCCGGTGCAGCCCACCGGGTGGCCCAGGGCGACGCCCGAGCCGTTGACGTTGGTGATGTCGCGGTCCAGGCCCAGCAGCTTCTCGCAGGCCAGGTACTGCGCGGCGAACGCCTCGTTGAGCTCGATCAGCTCCATGTCCTTGAGATCCATTCCGGTCTTCTTGAGCACCTTTTGCACTGCGGGCACCGGTCCGTAACCCATCAATTCGGGCTCGACCGCGGCCACGGCATTGCCGATCAGCTTGGCGATCGGTTTGCAACCCAGCTCCTTGGCGCGTTCCGGGCTCATCAAGACCAGTGCCGCGGCGCCGTCGTTGATTCCCGAGGAGTTGCCTGCGGTGACCGTGCCGTCCTTCTTGAACGCGGGCTTGAGCGAGGCCAGTTTCTCGAGGGTCACGCCGCGGCGTGGGTGCTCGTCAGTGTCGACGATCGTGGTCCCTTTGCGCGTAACCACCTCGACCGGCACGATCTCGTCTTTGAAGCGGCCGGCGTCGATCGCAGCGATGGCGCGGGTCTGGCTGGTGTAGGCCAGCTCGTCCTGCTCTTCGCGGCTGATGTTGTGCTTGGTGGCCAGGTTCTCGGCGGTGATGCCCATCATGAAATGGCCCAGCGGGTCGGCCAGACCTTCCATCAGGGCGTCGGTGACCTTCTTGTCCCACATCCGCGCGCCCCAACGCATATCGTAGAGCACGTAGGGCGTACGGCTCATGGCCTCGACACCGGCGATCAGTACGCAGTCGTTCTCTTCGAGCATGATCTGCTGGCCGCCGAAGACCATCGCCTGCATTGAGCTCGAACACTGGCGCTGGATCGTACAACCGGGGACGGTGAAGGGCAGACCGGCCTCGAGGCCGATACAGCGGCCCATGTTCAGCTCATCGGAACGGGCCATACACTGGCCGGCGATTACGTCTTGAAATACGTCGGGTTCCACTCCTGCGCGCTTGATCGCCTCTTTGGCCGCGACTACACCCAGCTCAATGGCGCTCTTATCCTTTAGTACGCCGCCGAAGCTTCCGATGGGCGTACGTGCGGCGCTGACAATCCACACTTCCTTCATTTTGGCGTCTCCTATAGTGGTATCCAGCCCGCATAAATAATGCGGGCCAAGTTGCGGGTCGAGGGAATTTACCAGATCAGCGCGCGGCTAACCAGTCCCCTAAAATTCGATCTGGATTAGATCAGGCCGAGGCCAGGCGTTGGCGGATTTTCAGTGCGCCGCAGTGTAGCCGGGCGAGCAGGCGTTGCGCATCTTTGTCAGAGGTGCGGACGATCCCATCAAGTTGATAGCGTGCAGCTTGGTAATCACCGAGCTTGGAGCGCAGCAGGGCCGCTTGCCAGCGGGTGGGATTGATTGCCGCGTTATCGTCGGAGTTGGCGATGTAGGTCTCGAAGTGCTCGGCTGCGGCACGTAGGTCGCCGCGGTTCATGTAAATCGCGCCCAGTCCCATGTGCGGACAGCGCGGAGGCTTCTGATAGGGGGTCAGCCCGTCGGGCAGGTATTGCGCCGCATCCAGGGCCGCGAGAAACTCCTGCTCGGCCAGCTGCTGGTAGTCCGGGCGCTCGAGGAAGACCTCGCCCAGATAGCGGTGCAGACTGTAGTTGTTGCTGTTTTCGGCGATGCGCAACAACGATTCGACCAACGGATCGTTCAGTTGGTACAAGTCGATATCGTCCACCCCGTCGTTGAGCGCGGGTAGCGCCGGTCCCTTGGCGAGCATCGCCCGCTCTAGTTCGAGCTGATCGGTGAGGATGTTGCCGGCAAGCAAGAGGTTGCAGACCACAACCAGGCATAAGCCGATCAGCCATGCCGACGGTCGCCTGAAAAAGCCGGACAATGCAGCGATAAGGCGGATAAATGGAGCCTTGGCGTACATATGATTACATCTATCCTACATACCTTACGGTAATCGATCCAGCGATCCGGCCCGAACCTTGGTTGCATTGACGAACCTCTTTCAATACTCCAGGTTAGTCGCAAGATGACAAGTGCGATTGCAAATAATCCAGCACCGGATCGCAGTATGAGGTTCGGTTGGTGGATCTACCTGATCCGTGGCAGCTGGCCGCTGCTGGTCCTGGCGATGGCGCTCAAACTGCGACTGTCCGGGTTCTTCCCCGATGGCCAGATCTCCAACGAGCTGTTTTTTTTAGTCGAGCAGCTCGACCTTTACCGTGAGTTGTTTTACGCCCTGCTGCCCGCGGCCGTTGTGGCACTGCTGGTCCCCGGCTCCCGCCGCGACGACTGCGGCTGGTCTTGGCCGATCCTCGCGCTCACATGCTTGGCCGCAGTGGTGGCCGCCGGGCTGATCGTCTCGGCGGTCGAGCTACGGCGTCCGGGCGCGTTCCGGGTTTGGACCTTGGTCTGCGCGGTCTACGTCGGATTCAACCTCTGGGCGGCGCTCTATTTTTACATCGGCGGACGCCTCGGCGAAAAGCTGCGCCGGGCGCTGGTGCGCGGCGTGCTGATCGCCGACCTGTTCGCGCCCACGCTGGTCTGGGCAGCCTATCGCCGTCGGGTCGGGCCGCGGCTGATTCCGTTGCGCGTGCTGCCCGCGTTGCTGCTGCTGGTTGTGCCGTTTTTGCCCTGGATCATCGCGCCCGGGCCGTTCGATCCGCAGACCGCGTTCGGTCCGGCGCTGACGCGTCTGGATCCGCGCGAGTACTACCAGGTGATCATCGACCGTCAGAACGGCGGGCTGATCCTCTCGACCAACAATGACGGGCTGTTTAAAATCGATCAACGTAGCGGCGAGCGGCTGGCCTCCAACTTCGATTTTATGCCCAACATGCAGGGCGTGGGCTATAACGAGCGTCGGGGCCTGGTGGTGCTGTGCAATCTGAACGTAGGACGCACGCTGTTGGTGCGGGCCGCGGACCTGCGAACAGTACGCGATGTGCGCATCGACAACCCCCTGGATCTGGTCGATCGGCCGCCGGGCGGCCATCTATGGCGCACCGCCGTTCGTCCGGACGACGGCTCGCTGATCAGCTACTGCATGCGCTGGCTGGTGCTGCTCAACCCGCAGGCCGACCGGATCGAGGCGACCTACAATGCGAGCATCGCTTATTACGCCCTGGACCCGGCGCGCGACGAGCTGCACCTGTCTCTGTTCGATCCGGGCGCGCTGGTGGCTCTGGACGCGCGCACTCTCACCCAGCGACGCAGAATCGCGATTCCGCCCTTTGCCGACCGTATCGGCTTTGACCCGCAGACCGATCGCGTGCTGGTCGCCCTGCCGTTGCAAGGCCAGGTGCTGGTGGTGGACGCCGCGACCTACGAGACCACGGCGCTGATCGATTCGCTGCCCGGAGTGCGCGCGCTGCACGTTGACGTCCCGGGGCGTCGGCTGCTGCTGGGCGGGTTCGGGCCATACCTCGAGCTGCGCTCGCTGGACGACCTGTCGCTGATCGACCGGATCTACGCGCCGCCTTGGGTCCGTTGGTTCGACGTGGACGACCAGGGACGCAGCGTCTACTTCACCTCCACGCATTGCGGTGTGTTTCGCCTTGATTTCGACCGACTCGGTCCGGGTACGCCCGGACATTGGGCGCGCACCCACGACCCGTTTTTCATGCTCGCCTCCGCTGGCAGCCGGGCCGTCCAGGCGCTGTTCGGCCTGGGCCTGGACTATTGACACTCGTGCCAAGGCGACTGGATTCCAAGCAATCAAGGGAAGGGGTGTGATGCAGGGTTCGACCCCGCAGAAAATCCGCGCCAGCTACCTGGACCAGGCGGTGCTGGCGATGGATTCGCTGTTCGTCGGCCAGATTCACGCGGTGCTCGATCTCGAGGGGCGGATCGACCGCGACCGGCTGGCGCAGGCAATGCGTTTGCTGTGCGACGCCGAGCCGGTGCTCGGCTGCCGCTTTGTCGAGCATTGGGCCGTGCCCTACTGGCAGCGGCTGTCCGATGAGCAGCTCGACGCGGTGCAATTTCTGGCCCAGGGCAAGGCCGAGGACGAGGCGGAGTCAAGAAGTACCTCTATCGGCTGACCGAGATCTATCGTGCGCTGGGCGACGATGCGCACCACCGGCCGCAGCCCAACCGCGGCTCGCGCTCGCTACGCCAGATTTACGACGGCTTCTTGCCGCGCAGCCTGTTTCATCTGTTGCGCAGACACGCTTCGGACCAGCTGCTGGCGCTACGGCCGTACCGCAGCATGACGTTTAAAGTCGGCGAGCAACACAGCGGAGCGCCGCGCTTTGTGATCCATCGTCTGGGACCGCAGCGCGTGCAGGCGTTGCGCGCCTTTGCGGCAAAGCGCAACGCCACGCTCAACGACCTGGCCGTGGCCGGCATGCTGCGCGGACTGGCGCGTTTCAGCGACTGGCAGGGCGACTCGGCCCTGCGCCTGGCCGGCACCGTGGACCTGCGGCGCTACCTGCCCGGCGGACGCGGCGCGGCCCTTTGCAACCTAAGCTCGTTCATGTTTCAGCCCAACCTGGGCTACGAGCTGGGCGAGGACTTCGCGGACACGCTGGACGCGGTCAAGGCGCAGATCGACCCGATCAAGGCCGATATGATCGGCCTGCCGTTCATGCTCGTGGCGTACCTTTTAATGGGGGCTCTGCCGTTTGCCTGGCGGCGGTCGATGGTGCGCCGGATGTTCGGCCGAATGATCAGCTCGGGGAACATGCCTCCGACCATGACCAACATGGGACGCGTGGACCATGAGCTGCTCGGGCTCGACGGGCCGATTGTGATTGCTGCGCACTTACTGTGTCCGCCGGCGGTTCCGCCGGCGTTCGCCTGCGGTCTCTCGGGCTTTCGCGACACGCTGTGTTTCAGCGCGGGGATCTTCGAGTCGGCTGTGTCGGCGGAAAATTTGGCGCGGCTGTTCCAGCTGGTGGATCAAGAGTTGCCCGGGGATTAGCCGGAGTTACTCGAACACGCCGTAGACCGCGCAGTAATTACCATCGTAATGGCAGTCGTGCAGCCGATCTTCGGAGTCGATGCGCACTGACTCGGGATTTACATCGATCAATACGCTGGACCACTGGCCGCCGACTCTACGGAGATGATAAGTAATCCCGGCATCCTTGTAGAAGAGATGCGGCTCCGAGGCGGAATCGAGCTGTAGTCCGACGGCGCGGATGACGAAACAACTCTCATTTTCTACGAGCGTCTGGGATTGCCACTGGCCATCAGCCTTGACCATGTAGATCAGACGACGGACCGCCTCTTTCGCTGCGTCGTTCTGGGCTGAAGCATAGACCAGGTGCAGCACGTCGTCGTGGTCGATTTGCATTGACAGCTCGTTGACTCGGTCGTCTTCCTCAAGGGTCTGGCAGAGCCATTCGCCGTTCGAGTTCTCGGCGTACAGCAGCTTGTCATTACTCCTGAAGGCGACGTGCACCACGCCCTGGGAATCGATCGCCAGCTTGGAGTCGCGGGCGTAGTTGCGGCTAATCAGTTCTCTTTCCCATTGTCCCGAGGCATCAGTGAGCAGGAATAAACCGTACAGTACACCCTTCTCGTTGGAGGGGTATGTGCCGAAGAAGTGATCGTTCTCATCGAACAGCCAGGAGTGCATGCCGGACACATCGCCCGCCTCGGGGATCTGCTCGATCAGCCAGCCTTGGGCAGTTCGCGCCGCGTGCTGCAACGCGCTACGTCCGGAGACGGTATAGAAAATGTGCGGCACGTCGACGTTGTCCAGGCCGATTGAGAACTCGCATTCGTATGTCGTGTCCGGATCGGGTACCTCAATGCGCCACAGGCCGGATTCGTTGGTGGCATAGGCCATGCCCGGCTGCGTCAGCAGACCGGTGCGGCACAAGCAGACATGCGCGACGTTGTTCGAGTTCAGGGCCAGCATCGGCGGCGGGTCGTCACGGACGTAGCCGTTGGGGGGCTCGATCATCTGTGGGTAGAGCAGCGGGTTGATCCCCCAATGCCCGCCCTCCTCATTGCCGAGCTTGATCATCCTCTGGTGCGGTACATCGGCGAACACAACGTTGATCTTGCCCTCGGGGCCCAGGGCCAGGGTGACGTTCAGGCCGAAGAGCAGCACATCGCCAAGCTGGGTGATCCGCCACTCGCCGTCGACCTTGACTGCGTAACGTGGCCCCAGGTGCCAGTGATAGGCGATGTGCAGGTTGTCCTCATCATCGATTTCCAGATCACAGAACGCGCCGCTGAACATTTCGGGATCGACCGTCTCGGTTTCCCATCCTTCGAGGTCGCCCCAGGCATGGCGTAGGCGTGTGCCCAGCAGGTCGGAGTAGGCGATGTGCACCGTGCCGGACGAGTCCAGGGCCAGCGAGGCAAAGGCACCCTCGACGATTCCCGAGTCGACGATGCTGATCGACCACTGGCCGCCTTCGTTGGTGGCGTAACGCAGGGTGTCGCGTACGTCGACCACGAAATAGCCGATATGCACGGTCCCGGCCGATTCGATCGCGATCGACGAGCTTAGGCCGGCGTAGACCTCGTGCCCATCCAAAATCTCCACCGTCCAGTCGCCCATTGCGCCGTGGGCATACTTCAGCTCGCCGTTCGCCAGATCGTTGTAGCTGATATGCACCCCGCCCCCCGAGTCCAGGGCGATCGAAGGCGTGCTGCCCACATTGCCCGAATCGTCCACGACCTGGGTTGACCAACGGTCTTCGCAACGCAGGGCATAGCCCAGCGCCTGGTGCCGTAGGTCGCGGAAGGCGATGTGCAGGCAGCCTTCGCTGTCGAGGGCCAGTGCGGGCCAGCGCGCGTCAAAGGCCACGCGCTCCTTGGCCACCTCGCCGTCTCTCTGGCTGTAAAGGAACAGCACGGTGTCGTGGGCCGCCGCAGTGTAAAGCGTGCCGTCGAGGCCGATTACCGAGGAGATTCCACCCGCTCCCGGATGGTATCCCACGATGCGCTCCCTGAGGAAATAGGGATCGTCGTCCCTGTTGGTAATCGTCGATTTGTCGGGCGATCCGTCAAGAAGGTTCGGGGCGGGGAGTTGACCGGCATCGCAACCGTTTGTCACCATCAGCAGACACAGCACAACAACGACCAATGTCAACGTTGAGGTTGTGATACCCAAACAAGTCTGCCGCAGAGTCACGGTTTGTTTCCCAGTGGTATTCCGGGTCGTGGAGTGGACCAACCCAGTATAGCATAAATATTAATAATGATTTTAATTGCATGTCCTGGCGGCTCGCTGGGTTTGGATCAGTACATCTCGGGCGCGTCGACGATCATTCCCTGGTCGAGGTAGACCACGTTTTGCGCCACGCGACGCACGAACCCGCGCTCGTGGGTGGCGATCACCACGGTCGTGCCCAAGTCGCGGCAGCGCTGGACCAGCAGCTGCTCCAGCTCGCGGCGGAAGTCGCGGTCCAGGGCCACGGTTGGCTCGTCGAGCAGCAGCAGCGGGGTTTCAAGCACCAGGGCGCGGGCCAGGGCCACACGCTGAGCCTCTCCGCCGGACAGCCCGCGGGCCGCGCGCGTGGCGAGTTTTTGCATACCCACCAGCTCCAGTGCTTGGCGCACGCGCTCTTCGCGTTCCTGAGTGCGCAGGCTGCGGCAGCGCAGGCCGTAGGCCACGTTGTCGGCCACGCTGGAGCGGAACAACAGCGGCCGTTGAAAGACCATCGTCATACTGCGCCGCAGCTCGAAACGATCGGACCCGAGATCCGTGGGCCGCCCCAAGATGCGCAGCTCTCCATGCGTCGGGCGCATCAGCAGCGCCGCGATTAGCATCAGCGTGGACTTGCCCGAGCCGTTGGGACCCACCAGCGCGGTCACCTTGCCCTGGGGCACGTCGAGTTCATCGATGCGCAGCGCCGGTTGCTTGCCGTACAGATGCTCGATCTTGCGGACGCTGATCGCCGCTTCGTGCACGGTATTCATCAGCTGCCCTGCTTTCCCAGGCGGCGCGTGGTGAGGTTGATCGTCAGGGCGAAGGCGATCAGCACCACGCCCAGGCCCAGGCCCAGGGCGAACTCGCCCTTGCTGGTCTCCAGGGCGATGGCGGTGGTGATCGTGCGGGTGAAGCCCTTAATGTTGCCGCCGAGCATCATCGAAATTCCGACCTCGCCGATGGCCCGGCCAAAGGCCGCGGTCAGCGCGGCCATAATGCCGAAGCGCGCCTCGTTGACCACGCTGAGCGATGCGCGCGCCGCGCCCGCGCCCAACGTCAGGGCCGTGGCCCGCACGTCGCGGCTCACCGCGGCCAACGCGCTGTGCGAGAAGGTGACGACGATCGGAAAAATCAGCAACGTCTGGCCGATGATGATCCCGGCGGGCGAGAACAGCAGGTTGTGTTCGCCCAGCGGTCCCTGGCGGCTGATGAACACGTAGCAGAACAGCCCGATCACCACCGTGGGCAGTGCGAGCATAGTGTGGAGCACGGAGATCAACGTCTCGCGACCGCGAAAGTCGCGCAGGGCCAGCAGCACTCCGGCGGGCACGCCGGCGCACGAGGCCAGCAGCGTGCTGCACAGCGAGATCCAGAGGCTGGTCCAGACAATGGTCCACAGCTGCGGGTCGCCGGAGAACAGCAGATGCAGGGCCTGAATGACCCCCGTACTCCAATCGTTCATCGTTGCCTTACTTCTGCGCTGCGGCCGTGGGCTTGAACAGCACCTCGTCGTCCACGCGGAAATCGCCGATCAGCTGCTGCGCCGCGGGGCTGGTGATCCAGTCGATCAGCGACTGCGCGCCCTTGG
This sequence comes from Candidatus Alcyoniella australis, assembly GCA_030765605.1. Taxonomy (NCBI): domain Bacteria; phylum Candidatus Lernaellota; class Candidatus Lernaellaia; order Candidatus Lernaellales; family Candidatus Alcyoniellaceae; genus Candidatus Alcyoniella; species Candidatus Alcyoniella australis. The sequence goes on along the minus strand of JAVCCG010000098.1, from coordinate 22,921 downwards.
TGTTGACGTGCGGATGCTTGGCCGGATTGACCGCGATGATCGCGTAGGGATTGGCCAGCAGCGGGTCGCCCTCGTTCAGTACGACGATATCGAGCCCTTTCTTGCGCGCCAGGTAGGTGCCGCGGTCGGCGAGAACGTAGCACTTCTTCTCGTCGGCGATCGTCAGGCAGGCGCCCATGCCCTGGCCGGCCTCCATGTACCAATCGCCCTTGGGCTCGATTTCGGCCTTGGCCCAGATCAGCAGCTCTTTTTTATGGGTGCCCGAGTCGTCGCCGCGGCTGATGAACGGCTGGCCGCTCGCGGCGAGCTTGGCGAACGCCTCGGTCACGGACAGGCCCTTGATTCCCGCCGGATCGTCGGCAGGCCCGAGGATGATGAAGTCGTTCTCCATCACGCCCACGCGCTGCACTCCGAATCCCGAATCGACGAATGCTTGTTCGGCCGCCGGGGCATGGACCAGGATCACGTCCACGTCGCCGTTCTCACCGTGGCGGATCGCCTTGCCCGTGCCCACGGCGATCACGTCGACCTTGTAGCCGCTGGCCTTCTCGAACTCGGGCAGCAGGTAGGCCAACAGCCCCGAGTTGTCGGTGCTGGTGGTCGTGGCCAACTTGATCCGCATCTCCTCGGCGCTCGCCACGCACACACCCAGCGCCAGGACAATCGCCAGTACGGCGATGGTCAACGAGTAAACAAGTTTCCGGTTCATATTTTCTCCTTGGTTTTTTTCATTTCTATCGGACGTGTCTCTCGGCTGTCTTGTTGGCTGTTTCGATCTGTGCTACCCAGGGCCGATGCCCAAGGACGAACGTAAACACATCGAGTCGAGCCTGGCCGCCCAGAGCCTGGTCGATCGCCGGGTGATCGCCGGCACCGGCGGCGAGGAGCTGCCGCTGCTGCCAAAGCTTTGGCTGGCGGCGGTGGGCGGCTCGGTGTTCGACGCCGGGGCCGCGCCGCTTAAGGCGTTGGCTGATAAGGCGGCGGAGCTGATAAACGAGCACCAGCTTGCGCTGAGCTGCGGCGGCGGCGTGCGCGAGCGCCACGTGCTGAGCATCGGCCTCGAGCTGGGCTTGCCCGCGGGCGGACTGGCCGCAGTGGCCGGCGGCGCCGCGGAACAAAACGCTCTGATGCTCTGGGCGCTGCTGGCACAACGCGGCGGCGTGCGCCTGCCCAAGGACGAGATCGAGTTGCTGCCGACCTTCCTGGCCCTGGGCAAGCTGCCGATCCTGACCTCGTATCCGCCCTACGAATACTGGGAGTTTCCGCCCGAGCGCGGCAACGTGCCGATGCACGGCTGCGACTGCGGCGCGCTGCTGCTGGCCGAGACCCTGGGATGCAGCCTGCTGCTGCTCAAGGACGTTCCGGCGATCTACGACGCTGATCCGCGACGCAATCCCCAAGCTCAGCCCATCGAGCGGCTGAACGCGGCCGGGCTCGCAGCGCTCGATCAAGGCGACGGACCGCTCGAGCCGCTGTTCGCGCGGATCTTGAAGCGCTGCCGCCGGGTGCGCCAGGTGCGGCTGATCAGCGGCCTGGAGCCCGGGCCCCTGGAGCGCTGTGTGCGCGGCGAGCCCGAGGGCACAGCGCTGGAGCCCGGAGATGCTTAAGCGGGTCGCGTTTAGCGACCGCGTGCTCGCGGCGCAACGATCCGATGCGCCGCTACGGCTGCTGCCCGACGTGACGGTGATCAAGCTCGGCGGACAGAGCATCATCGACCGCGGAGCCGCGGCTGTGTTGCCGCTGATCCAGGTGTTGCGCAACGTGCGCGAGCCGCTAGTGATCTGCACTGGCGGAGGAACCCGCGCCAGGCACGCCTACCATCTGGGCGTGGAACTGGGTCTGCCCACCGGAGTGCTGGCGAGGTTGGGCGCGGCCGTGGCCAAGCAGAACGCGCGCATGGTGCAGATGCTGCTGGCCGACCGAGGCGGAGTTTACGTTCCCGACGAGCTGTTCGAACAGCTCCCGGCCTTTGTTCGCTCGGGCCAGCTTCCGGTGCTGGCCGGCATGCCGCCCTACGGCTATTGGACCACGCCGCCGGCCGCGGGTCGCATTCCCGAATATCGGACCGACGCGGGCAGCTTTCTGACCGCCGAGGCGATCGGCGCGCGGGCGATGATCTACGTCAAGGATGAGGACGGAATGTACGCCACGGACCCCAAGAAGGATCCGAGCGCCGAGTTGTTCGGCGATTTGAGCGTGGACCAGCTGCGGCAAATGGACCTGCCCGACTTGATCGTCGAACGTTGTCTGCTCGATCTGCTGCAAGGCGCGCATTTGCTGCGCGAAGTACGGATCGTCAACGGCCTGCGGCCCGAGCTGCTGGCTCGCGCGCTGGCCGGAGAACAGACGGGCGTGCGGATCTACGCCTAACCCGCGTCCGCAATGCAACGCTCGCCCCTCCATCGGTGATCGGCTTCAGTGATTGAACAGGTCGTCGAAGTATTTATTGGAAATGTCGCGTAGCTCGCTTTGCAGGGTATTGTACTTGTCCAGCAGGGCCAGACCCTCTGCGGTGAGCTGCGAGCCGCCTCTGGATCCCCCGCCGATCTGCGAGTTGATCAGCTTGAGTCCCAGTCGCTCCTCGGTCGTTTTGATTTTGCCCCAGGCCGCGCGGTAGCTCATTTTCAGTGCCTTGGAGGCCTTGTTCAAGGATCCCAGATCTTGCACGGCCTGCAGGATTTTCATCCTGCCGCCGCCGAAGACCACGTGTCCCTTGTCGTCCTCGATCCATACTTTGGTCTTGACTTCCAATTATGCCTCCAATGACATGGTTCTAGCCTAAGGACGCTTCATGGTCAAATACTATCAGTTATTTTCTCGGACCTGTCGCGGGGGTCGATTCGGCCTAGGGAATGATTTGGCTCAACGCCTTGAAGGCCGCGTCGCGCACCTCGGGGTCCCAGTGGCGGCGCAAGGTCTTGAGGGCGGGGGCGGCCGCGCGAGCCTCGGGTCCGATCGAGCCCAAGGCGTTGATCGCGACCAATCGCGCGGGATCTTCGTCGCAGATTGCCAGCTCGATCAGCGGTCGTAGGGCCGGCAGGGAGTACGGTCCCAGACGACCCAGCGCCTGGGCCGCCTCGCCGCGCACCTTGCCCTCGCGGTCAACGAGCAGCCCGGCCAGCTCGGGCACTGCCGGTCGAGCTGCATGCCCCATGTTGCCCAGGGCCCAGGCTGTGTAGCGTCTGATCAGCGGATCTTCGTTACGTAGGCACAGCAGCAGGTGCGGTACGGCTGTTGCGGCTTGGGGGCCGATGGCGCCCAGTTGGCGGCAGGCGGCGATCTTTACATGTTTGTCCTCGTCGGCGAGCGCGTTGATCAACGCTTGCAGCACGTTCTCTTGCCGCGGGTCCAGCCCTCCGAGGCTCCACACGGCGCGCAGCCGCACCACCGGGTCGGGGTCGTTGGCGCGGGCGATCAGCTTGTCCGCCGGGGTCGAGCAGCCGCATAGCAGCAGCGCCAGGATCGCTACGAATAGCGACGCCCTGATCGCGGCGCGGCCAATCCATCTCGCCTCAGGGATCATCGCTGGATTACCGTTTGCTCATGCGCAGGCTCTGGGTTCCGTTGATCTCGATCGGCCATTGCAGCGAATCGGGTTCACCGGGCCTGCCGCGCAGGGTGACCGTTCCGCTGATTTGTTGGCTGAGCTGCGAGTATATCACCAGGCCGCTGGATTCCTGCATCTGCAACGAGCCGCCCTGGGTCCCCTCGAGCTCGTAGCTCAGCCGCGCGCCGGACATCGGCAGCTCGACCTCGCTGGTATCGGGCGTGATCTGCGAACTCAGCTCGATCTGCGAGACCCCATTGCTGCGCTGGACCAGGGTCCAGGTGTTGTGGATCTTCATCGGCGTGTTGCCGCCGACGTCGAACGTCCTGCTCCACGAATCGCCGGGCTCGATCGCGCCCTGGGGGTAGATCTGCATCAGCGGGTTGAGGCTTTCGCGCATGGCCTGGCCGCCGTATTGTCGGGCCAGGGCCTGCTCTACCCTCAGCCGGTCGACCTCGGGAGGCAGGCTCATTTTCCGGGCCATATCCGCAATCAGCTGCTCCATGCCGAAGACCTCGGCGACCTCGCCGCCGGGCTGCAGGACCATGCTGAAACTGTGGCCGGCCAATGTCGCGTAGGCCGCCATCTGCGGGTCGACCAGGCCGTTGGAATTATCGGAGTCATAGGTCAGGCTGCCAGCCGCTCCGACCTGTTGGACCTGTACGCGTTGGTAGAGCACCTTAACAACGGCGTCCTTGTCCGGTCGGATCTGCTCGACCGAAAACAGGTAGCTTAGGCTGATGGTCGAGTCCACATTTTGCGGTCGGCCGCCCATCGCCTGATTGACGTGCTGCTCCGAGGTTTGCTCGACCAGGTACTCGCTGCCCTGCTCAAGGTCGAGGGAGGGCTTGAACCCGCAGCCGAACAACGAGGCCAAAGCCAGGGCCGCGGCGATGCACAGCAGGGCGCGCTTCATCTCTGTCCTCCGGAGCATGATTTAATCCAATGTATCATGTCCAGGCTAGGCCTCGCTGGTGGCGGGGAAGCCGAAGGGCTCGTGCTCAATGGGGAACGGGCCGCGCACCAGGGCCAGGGAATCGTCCAGGGGCGTCACCTGTAGATTCTCGACGCCCATCAGATCCGGCGTGAACTCGAAATCGACCGTCTCGACCTGCGGCCCCCCGATAAACGGGTAGATCGCATCCAGCGACGGAACTTCCGTGCCGATGACGTCGATCAAGCGCAGGGTGCGGCCCTGGATCGTGCTGATCGCGACAACTTTGAGCGGCTCAATGTAATGCAGGCACGTGGGGTAAACAACAGGCGCGTGGAACATCAGCAGCCAGCTTTGGCATTGCACGCCCAGCACGCGGGAGACCGGAGCGCGTTGCTGGGCCAGGTCACGCAGCAGGTCGCGGTCCGCAACGCTTTTCAGGTCCAGCGTTCGCGCGCTTTGCATTGGCGGCGAGAACTTCGGGGCCGGGGCCTGAAACGCGTGCTCGGTCACCCGGCGAAAGCCGAATTGCTGGTAGAATCCGGCACTTGTCTGGTTGGCGAACAGCATCATCAGGCCCTGCGGCGCCGGGTGATCGGCAAAGACCTCGCTGAACAGCGAGCGGATCAGTCCGCGCCTGCGCAGCGGCTCGATGGTCGCCACTGTGCCGATCTGCAGCGCCTCGACAGCCGCACCGTCCACAACCAGGTTCATGGTCGAGGCCGAGACGTTGGCCACGATCTGATCGTCGAGAAAGTATGAATAGGGCCGGTACTCGTCGAATTCATAACCCAGGGCGTTCCACGGGCTGAAATCAAACCCCGGGAAGGCGCGGGCCGCAAAGGCGTTGAGACAGGCGCGGCCGCGCGGCTGGTTGTAGTAGCCGCAACGCAGCTCGAGCTCGCCTGCCAGGCGCTCGCGGGGCAGGGACAGGCATTTTTCCAGACGTTGCTCGAAATTTTTACTTATCATGGCGCATTCCTATCACAGAAAAACGCCCGCGTTCCAGGCAAGAGGCAGGCGGCGCGGGATTGGCTGAAGACCCTGGATGTAAAACCGCTTTTTATCGAGCCGGGCAGCCCCTGGGAGAATGGATACGTGGAGAGCTTCAACGGAAAACTGAGAGACGAATTGCTCAATCGTGAACTGTTTGATACGCTCAAAGAGGCGCAGGTGCTGATCGAAAGGTGGCGGCGGGAATACAATACGGTGCGCCCCCACAGCGCATTGGGCTACCGCCCACCGGCACCGGAATCGATCCTGCCGCCGCTTGTCGGCGACGAGACCTTTGGGGGGTCTCGCATCCAAGCGGCTACCCTGGGACTACCGCAATGAGTGGTACCACTTTCGGGGGAAGGTCAGGCCCGGAAACGCCGAAAAGAGCCCCTATTTCGCGGTAACCCAAGCCATCCTGCTCCAAGACCTTCAACATCTCCTGGGCGCGCTGGAGGCGTTCTAACCGACTGGGTTCAAGGGACTTTGTGATCTTCGGCTTGGCGACGGGTCGCTCGATAAGGAAGGGTTCGATGATGGTCCAGAAGGGTTCAGACAGTGTCCGCCTTCCCTCCCAGGTTAAAGGGGATCATTAATATCAGGCTAGACTCCGCGCTTGAATAGGGGCGCAAAGTTTAATAGTATTTATCAATCTGACCTGTGCTGAGGTTCAGGATGAAGATTAAAATCTGCTGTTGATAAGAAGAGAAATGGGTGACCTCTGAATGTATGCGGAACGAAGCGGTCTGACTGATCGGGAACAGAAAATCTACAAATGGATAAGAGAAACCCTATTCCCAAATTGGGACCCTGACAATCAATGGAGGTTAGCACCGACGTTCGTGGGCGATAATGCTTATGGGCGCTGTGACAGAAAGTGTATGGCAATCAGAGTAAAACCGGGATTAGAACATGATTACCAAGTTCAACACCTTATCATACATGAGATATGTCATGATGTCGCGGATAGTCTGGAAGGGCAACGTAAGCATGATTCGGAATTTCGCTTTCAGTTGATAATGGCGCTAAAACGAGTAAAAGAACTTGAGCCAATTGATGGGATAGACTTGAAGGAATTGGGAAACGCAATGGAGTGGGAGTATCATTCTTCCAGACATGATTATTTTACCGGTAAGGTCACTCCTGAGACCATCGATTACCGGGAAATGCTGGTAAACCAAATAATAAAAGGGCTCTGGGGTCTTTTTGAGAGTGTCGAATCGCATGTGGCCGGAATCAGGTTTGTGTTTGCGAGGCTATCAAAACATTTCGATTCCTGTGTTCAGACGGTACTATGAAGGAAGAGGATCTTTATACATCTTTAACCGGACAAGACTACCAGAGGATATTTGACTCAAACAGAAAATGATCGGGTAGGCTTCAATCAAAGATCGGAATCACTCCTGGCCCTGAGCGCGCTGCAAATGGCGCTTATGCAGCGTTGTCCGTCGTCGGGGCTGCTGCACCACTCGGACCGGGGGAGCCAGTACGCGAGCCGAGCCTATCGGTGTGCGCTGGACGCCGCGGGGATCGTGTGCAGCATGAGCCGCAAGGGCGACTGCTGGGACAATGCGGTGGTCGAGAGCTTCTTCAGCACGCTGCAATCCGAGCTCGAGGACCGCTGTGCATGGCAGACCCGCGAGGCGGCCCGCATTGCGATCCACGAATACATCGAGGTTTTCTATAACCGCAAGCGTAGTCACTCGTACCTGGGCTATCTCAGCCCGGCCGAGTATGAACGCATTGCACAACAGGCTGCCAGCGTGGCAGCTTAGCGAAATACCTGTCCACTAAACCGGGGCAAGGTCAAACCGGAAACTGTCGTACGATGGAACCAAAGGCGCTTCAAGGACTATTGGCGAAAGCTGTCGAACCCGAAAAAGAAAGCGGGCAGACCGACCATTACCAAGGAGCATATCGAATTTATCAAGCACATTTCCGCCGATTACCCGGACTTCAGCGGCAGGCGAATCGCCGGAATGCTGAAAGAGCTTTTCGGTGTTGTGCATGCCCCGAGCACCGTAGACCGATACCGGATCAATAAGTCGAAGCCTCCCCGGGATATCCAGCGATGGAGCACCTTTCTGAAAAACCATGCATCCGCCATCTGGTCCTTCGATTTCTGCGTTCAAGTCACCTTTTTCTTCGCCCAGATTTACATCCTCGTCATCATGGAACTGGAAAGCCGACGGATCGTTTACATTACAGTGACACAACACCCGACCCTGGATTGGTTGAAGCAGCAAATTCGTCAAGCCACCTGGGATGAATCTCCCAAATTTCTTATCCATGATAACGACGGTATCTTTGGTCAGTTGGGGAAGCCTGTTAGGGTCAGATTCAATGGAAAAACCGCTTCCTGCCGCTCTTCGTTGGACTACTGGTTGGTCCATACAATGAATATCCGGGGAATTTCGACTCCATTTGAAGCACCCAACGCGAACGCATATTGCGAACGATTGATCGGTACGCTACGACGGGAATGCCTGGATCACATGCTGATTTTCAATGAGCGGCATCTGATTTGTGTTTTGAGTGAATACCGAGACTTCTACAACCACGAGAGATACCACCAGGGAGTCAAAAGGATTTCCGTGCCAGCCGAGGATATTACCCAAAGCCGGAATCTTGAAGGCAAAGGCGCGCTGGTTTCCCTACCGATCCTGAACGGTCTGCATCACAGCTATCGTTTGGCCGCCTGAAGCTTCCGGCTTTCCTATTCGACAATCCCGATGGCAACCCGGCGATAAAGCCGATGGGCTTCTCTATCACAAACACGCTGTTTTCCATTTTCAATGAACTTATCAAAAACCTTCAGTGTTAATATCTGCTCTTCTCGGACTGGAATCATTATTTCGAAACCCAATTCGATTCGAACAATTTCAAATTTTGCACCAATTCAAGGCCGGATGGAGTTTTCGGTACCCACGCCGGTCGCTGAAATAGCCTGTCTGTCTTTCAAGCTCCTGAAATCAGCCTCTCGATCGTCTTGCCCAGCATCGACGCGGTTTTCTTGTGGGCGCGTTTTGTTTCCTTGTTCCACAGTCGCCCGGCCCTTCTCTCGTTTTCCGGCAGGCATTCCCTCAACTCCGCCACTCTCTCCTTGAACTGGACGACCAGGTTCCACATTGCGTCATTATCTAACAGGTCCCGAGATTCCAGCAGGCGCTCCAGTTCGAAAAGGTGATATCCCAACTGGCCCTTGACTGCCAGAACGGTCTGCTTGCTCATTTCGGAGGCTGAGAGTAGGGGGCCGACGCATACCTTGCACGCTCGGACAAGCTCCTCCACGCGATGTAAATGGCGTATTGTCTCAAGCCAGGGGAGACCGGCGTCGAGCAGCTCCTCCGTGGTGCTGGGCGCGAATTGCGGGCCGTAATGGTATTGCAATGCGATCCGAAAGTGCTTGCGGCTCAGCTTTTGTCCGGGGAACATCACGTGCATGCTCTTCAGAATAAATTTCATCTCCCTGATATTTCCCGGCCATTTATGCATTTGAAGCTCAGATAGAACATCTTTTGGCAAGACAGCGCTGGGATCTTGACAAATTTTCCTCCAGCAATGCTGGGCTAGGTGGGCGATATCCTGGGCATGGTCTCGCAGGGCCGGCGTGCGGATCAGCATCGGCAGTAGGCGGTAATAGAGGTCTTCGCGGAACTCCTTGGCCAGCACCATCCTGAAAAGATCCTGGTTGGTGGCTGCGATGATCCGCACGTCGGATGAACGCTCTTTGGTCGCGCCGATGGGCAGGTATTTGCCGGTGGATAAAAAACGCAGCAGCTTTGTCTGGTGGTCCAGCAAAAGGTCGCCGATCTCGTCGAGGAACACGGTGCCGCCGTTGGCCTTGGTCAAGATGCCGTCCCGTGCGGGCGAGTCATGCCAAATCTTCTCTTGGCCGAAGAGAATCGCCTCAAACAGATAAGGGCTGATTGCGGCGCAGTTCAGGGGAAAAAGCATGTCCTGCCTTTTCCCCCGGCGGCTATAGCCATGGATGATGTTCGCCACGATCTCCTTGCCGGTTCCCGACTCCCCGAGAATCAGCACGGACACGTCGTCCTGGGCCGCGCGCAGCGCCAGCCAGCGCACGGCCTGTGCCTCAATGGAGTTGCCGATGAAGACCTGCGCCAGCTCATCGATCCGCTCTTGATCCTCGGGGTTGACTCCGGCACATTCTCCGAGCATCTGCTCCAGGATGCGGTTTAACGTGGCCTGATCGTCCTCGCCGCCCCTGGCGGCCGCCGCATCTTTGGTCTTGCCCTTTATCACCAGCTCGTTGAAGATCGCTTCCGTGGTGCCGAGAATATAGATCGGCGGGCGCTTGCCGGCTTTTCCCGGCCTGATCTCGTGGACTCTATTTAAGAAGCTCGTCACACCCTGCTCGAGCCTGCCCGAGCTTTTATATTTGCCCTCGATCAGCGGAATTTGCCCGCATCCCTGGAAGCATTTGAACAGGTCCCTGCGCATGGGCGGGCTTTGCTTTCCAAGGTCTGCCACGTAGCCGTGCCTGGTCAATCTGCGAAGCTCTGCCAGGCCGTCCGGATTCACGACATAGAGCGCGGGCGGGTCCGAATTGTTCTCCTCAATTATCCTCATCACCTCGTTCTGACCAAAATCCTCGCACACGACCGGAACTCCGTCGTCGGATCCCGCGACGAATTTCAATGTCCGAACCTTCATTTGCGCCTCCCAATTCACAGCAATCGGACCGTGGATATATCCTTATTCTTCGGTCTTACCTGCCGCCGACCTTCGTTTGCAATCGCGTCAGAAACTTTTCGTCCGCCGGTTGCATGATGCCGCGCTTTTTCATACCCGATAATTGCTCGTAAGCCTTCCGATACAAATTCATCGCGTCACCCTGTCCCGTATTCTCGCTGATACCAGCCATTCTCCAGTAACTGATGTACAGGTCCCGCTGCCAGCCGGCGTTGCTGGGATCGGCCGCGGTCAGACGCTCGCTAATCTGCAAGCTCGCCCGGTATTCCCTCAGCGCCCCGGCCAGGTCGCCCTGATCCCGCAGCACGTCGCCCAGCTTGCTATGGCTGACGGACAGGTTCCGCTGCCAGCCGGTGTTGCTGGGATCGGTCGTGGTCAGACGCTCGCTAATCTGCAAGCTCGCCCGGTATTCCCTCAGCGCCCCGGCCAGGTCGCCCTGATCCCGCAGCACGTCGCCCAGGTTGATATGGCTGAGGGACAGGTCCCGCTGCCAGCCGGCGTTGCTGGAATCGGCCGTTGCCAGACGCTCGCTAATCTCCAAATCCGCCCGGTATTCCCGCAGCGCCCCGGCCAGATCGCCCTGCGCCCGCAGCACGTTGCCCAGTTTTTCATGGCTGATGGACAGATCCCGCTGCCGTTTGGCGTTGCTGGGATCGGCCGTTGCCAGACGCTCGCTAATCTCCAAAGCCGCCCGGTATTCCCGCAGCGCCCCGGCCAAGTCGCCCTGCGCCCGCAGCACGTCGCCCAGCTTGTTATGGCTGACGGACAGGTCCCGCTGCCAGCCGGTGTTGCTGGGATCGGCCGTTGCCAGACGCTCGCCTGCGTCCCGCGTAGATATCAGCAAGCGAAGTCGGGGCACTAGATTGCCCGTAATAGCCAGTGCATCCTCAAGGTCGAACTGAAAACGATTGCAGAGCGCGGCAACCCGCACAGACGCCAAGCCCGGCTGGACGAGCAGGCCGATAATCCACTCCACTGCATCCCGTGAATCGGACTCCGTGGCATCTAATATTTGCCGGGCAAGCGTCTCGGTCGCCGGATTCGCATGGACCACTGTTGCATAGAAATGTGCCGCGCGAGGCTGATCGTCAGCCTCCACCAGGTGGTGCATGGTCTCGCTCTCGCGCAGCGAGTCGTCATCAGGCAGGCTGAGCAGATGGTCGGCGATCAAACCGTGGAGTCTCTTCGCGGCCAAATCATTATCCACACAGCGCCGTAAGACCGACGCCCGCATCTGAGCATGAAAGAAGTCCCACTGCTCCAACGTTCCACGCCGGACCACCTGCCCGCGAAACGCCCGGCGCAGCGAGGCCAGGCGCAGGGCGTCGTAGTCCGTCTCTGCCCAGCCCGGAGAAAGCGCCGGCGCCAGGCTCGGCACCAGTGTCAGCAAATCGCTCTCCCGCCAGCCGAAGCGGCTTAGGGCGATCGCCGCCGTGAACGCCCGAGTCCAGCCCACGCCGTGGACCTTCTCCGCGCGTGCGAGCATCCAGTCGAACAGCCCCTCGACCTCGGCCGGCAGGCGGCGCGCCACGTCAACCTGCATGGCTTGCAACCGCTCCTCCGGCGAGCCCGTGAACTCCTGCTCCGCTCGGCTGAAGTCGTCCGCATCGAGCAAGTTCAGCTGTTCCAGCGCCAGGTTGAGCCAGAGCGGATTGCCCAATGCCGCCGCGCCATCCGATGTCCGCTTTTCACACAGTGCCCGATAGACCTCGTTGTTGAACTGCCGGTGATAGCGTTTCCACACGTTACGTGCGATCTGCTCGGCATCCCGCTCAGCCAGGGGCTGAAGTTCCAAGCGCGCGACGCCTTCGGACCGCGCGAGAATGTCCGCCGGCTGACACGACAGCGATGAGGCGATAATCCGCGCGTTGGCAGGCCAGGACTTGGGTCGGAACCAGGTCAGGTGCTGCGCACGCACGCTTTGCTCAAACTGGTTGAGCGCGTCGATCAGCACCACAACGCGCAGTTGCTGGGAAGCCCGGCTCAGCAGCGAATAGAATGTATTGTCCACGTCCTCTTCCGTCGCCTTCTCCGGCAACGGGTTGGCCATATTGAGGAAGTCGGCCAGTTCCTGAATCCAACGCCGCAGCATCGCATCCACGGAGCCGCTGCGCGCACTGATCCCCGCCGCGTTGGCCAGAACGAGCTGAGCGTCCTGGGCCCTGGTCAGCTTGCTATACAGGTGCGCGAACAGCGCGCTCTTGCCCGAGCCCGGCCCGCCCGTGATGCACGCGCCCAGACGGGATTGCGCCTCGTCGCCTCGCGCCACGTCTGACAACTGCTGCGTTATCTCCTCGCGCCCGACGAAACCCAACGAACGGTGCTCGACGAACTCGGCCAGCGCCTGCCGCTCGGCCTCCTCCCAGGTCGGCGGCGGCTGCGCGGCCAGGGCCCGCGTCTCTTCTTCGAGGTCAGGCCAAATCAGGTCGACAACCTGCTTGTCCCATTCCTCCGAAAGAATCACGCGTCCGTCCCACCCCGCTTGGTAGTGGTGAACGCGTGCTCCGAGTTCCGGGTCGGTGGCGATTTTCGTCTTCAGTGCTTCCAGCTTCGCGTGTCCGGAGCGCACGGCTGGATCGGGCGAGAACTCGTCGTTGAAGTCCGGGTCCTGACACGGCAGCGGATCGCGGAAGAAGAAGAAGCTCCGGCGTTTCTGCTCCGCGTCTTTCTTCAGGATGCCGAACTCGACCTCCAGCGCAGTCACGCTCTTGCCCGCGAGGTCGGCCTGGAAGCCCTCCTCCTGCGCAGCGGCGGCCATGCGGCCTTCCGGTGGCACCCAACCATAGCGGTCGCCGAGCAGCACGAACAGAAACGGGCGGCTACGCTTGATCTCGTCGAGACACACCTTGAGCACAAGCATCTCGCGGCCGGCCTCGTCTGGCACAGCAGAGGTTTCCACGCCCTGGCGCAGGTCGATCGGCTCCAGGTGGACCCGCCGCTCGCGCAGCCGCTCCTCCAGCAGCGGGAAGACAAAATTGCGCAAACGATCGCGTTCCGCCTGCATGTCGCGGAACGTCGAGCTCACAAACATCGGACGGGCTTTCCAGGCAGTTACCGTCGTACTCATCGTGCCCCCCTCATTGCGCCAAACTTGTCACATCGAATAGATCCACATCCATGTGCACGCCGATCGATGGATAAAGTCTTGTAATGCTATCACCATCAGGATTAAATCGCCATTTCCTGCGGGCAAAGGCGGGTAATTCAACGCAATAAAGCACCCGGGCGTTTGATAACCTATTGAAATTAAGGGACAACCCTGTCTAGGCAGCCATTGGCACATCTAATGCAATTCGGTTTAATAGGAAAGTAAGTCAACGGAAAACCCAGGTAAAGAAAGCCGGGCGATCCGCCCTGGAGGTAGAAGCTCCTGTTGAATTCAAACACAGGCAAGGTCCATGGAACTAGACCCCATCATTGATGCCAAAAACGATTCCCAGGACGCTGGGATCTCCGCTGAACTGGCCCTGCAGCAAATTGCCGACCTATGCAAACACATCAATGGCTTGCAAGTGGAGGTGTCCCGAGGCGGACGGGTATTCACAGCGTTTGAGAAGAGCAACAAGAGCAAGCGAGGAATCCTATCGATTATCGGCGAATCAATGGGCGATTCAATCATCTCGTTGAAGGTTGAAGTGCTCAGGGCGCCCGAGAACATACGAATCTCTATGGGGATGTTTTGCAGATCCCTGTCCTCCCTGGGCAATAAATGCCGCGTGCTCGCCCCTTCAATTTGGAAAAAAACCAGCGACTATTCATATTGCTTGGAGCTCCAGGCCAAGGCGGTTCCCCTTTCAGCCGTCCGGGCGAACGCCCTGCTCAACGAGTTGAAGAGAATCGACGAGTTGGCCAAAGATCTTCAAAAGCAGGTCCCTGCGCCGCGCAGCCAAAGCGACCTGGACAAGCTGTTTGAAAAGCACTCGCAGATCTTGCAGCCGGTCTATTCCTGGAATATCGATTCAGGCTCAGAGGTCAATCGCTGGGCCGAGCAGCTATGCGATTTCATGTCCGGGTCCCTGTGCATCGCCGTAGCCTCGCCGTTTGAGACATGCCTGGAGTACGCCCTCTCAGCCTTATCCAAGGCCGGGGAGCAGTCCGGCCGCGTTTTCGGCCGATGTCTGCTGCCGGCGATCAACGCCAAGGCGATAGTTGATATTGCCAGGGAGGCACCGGGAACCGCTGTGGTGCCAGCGTCACGCATCAGCCTCGGGACAAGCCCCTATGAGCTGGGCAACGAGATGCAGGCCATGTTGGCTGCGCTGTCTTCGGCCAACACGCCGGTGTTGTTTACAGGCACCTATGAACAGCTCCAGGGGGTGTTTCACGGCGGGCAAGGCGGACAAAGCGATCCGCTCTGCCCTGTGGTCATGCGGGTTCCCGAGGTTTCGCTCGAGGATCTCGCTGGTTTTGCAATCTGGTCCCAATCCCGTTTTGCCGGCGGCATTCCGCAATCTGCGCAGGCCAGGCTGTGCCAAACGGTTATAAGCGTGCTGCGGGAAAAAGATCCCGCGGGTCAAAAACGTTTTCTGCCCGCAGTCGTCGGAAGGGCTGTAAGCCAATGGTCGTCAGGAAAAAGCTGCTTAACTGAATCGAGCGCCTCGTTCGTAACATCGGTCAGCGCTCTTTCCGAATCCCTGGCCGGGTTGAGCGCCAAGCCCCGCGTCAGTCGCGCGCCCGCTGTACAGGAGCACTTCACCCGCGTTCTGACCGACCCGGGCCTGCTCTGTTTTTTGCAAGAGAAGCTGCTCGCACAGGATGCGGCTCTACGCATGCTGGTCGAACGATTACGAGCGGAGATCCTGACCCGCCCTGAGCATCAGCCGGTTCGCTATTGCGCACAGGGCACCCCTGCGACCGGAAAATCCGCAAGCGCGGTGATGCTCGCTGATTCGTTGAATGTTCCATACGTCAACATCGATGCGGCGAGCATGCCCGATTACCATACGGCCGCGGCCCAGTTGCTCGGCTCCGGTCGTGGAATAGTGGGCTCACATCAAAGCGGACGGTTGGAGCAGGCTGCCAAGCATCACCAGGGCGTATTGCTCGAGATCAGCGACCTGGACCACGCCGTCCCCTCGGTTCGCAGCGCCCTGGCCGACCTGTTTCTCCAGGTCCTCGAGACGGGCGAGGCCCAAAGCGCGACGGGCGCAATGTTCTCATGCTCGAACATTATCTTCTCCTTTACCATGAACCTGCCCGAGGGCATGGACGAGGCGCTATACAGGTCGATCGGCTTTGGCGAACGCTCCAAGCAGGAGATCGCCTTCCGCGTGTCAGCCGAGATCAAGAGAGTTCTTTCGAGCGCCTTCCTCAGCCGCGTCGGCACGCCGATCCTTTTCGAGCCCCTGACGAGCGAGGCCCTGGCAACCATTGTCGAGCGCGCGGTGCGCTCCGCAGTCCGCTCGGCTACAGAGCATCTTCAGATACCAATTGCAGCCGTTGAACTCGAACCCGGAATCGGGGAGTTCCTCGTGGCGTGCATGGGGAAAGGTGCAGGAGCTTTCGGCGCCCGGGGCCTGTTGGAACTCGGACGCGTCGCGGCATCCGACGCCCTGCTATGCGCGTTAAACCCAAAAACCGATCTGGCAGGGAAAAAAATACGTGTTCGGGCCGGACAAGACGGCAATCTCGTGATCGACCCCTATTGAAACAAGGAGACGCAACATGGCCAATCAAGTCTTCAGAATATCGGAAAAGGACGAACTTCGCCAGGCGGGTCCCACGGATCTGATCCAACTTCTGCCCGCTCCGGGCAGTCACCCGCTGTTCATCATGAAGCTGCAGCTCGAGACATTGGTCTATGCCATCGTTCATCACGAGTTCATCCACCTGTCCGGTCCGACCGGGACCGCGAAAAGCTCGTTGCTCGAGGCGATGCACACTGTTCCTGACAACTTCAATACGATCTGCGATGAGCTGGGTTTGCCGTCAAAGAAACTGAAGATCTACCACATCGAGATGGCCACCTACGAGGCGCCCGGAGAGCTTTTCCAAAGGCGCGCGCTTAAGGACGGCTCCACATTTGACGAGGACAGCAGCCTGGTCAGGGCGCTGGGGGACGCCGAGAAATTGAAAGATCATCAATATCCGTTGGTCTGGGTGCGGGAGATGGGACGCGTGCACTCATCCAGCGTCCAGGGTGGGCTGCTGAACCTGATGACCAAAGGATATGTGCGGCTCTCCAACGGGCGCTATATCGACGGATCAGGGGTCGCCTGGGTGGCGGACAGCAACTACCAGGCGGAAAACGACTCGACGCATACCCTGGTGACATTGGACGACGCGCTGAAGCGCCGCTTCTCGGTCAATCTGACACTCGATTATCTTTCAGCCGAGCAGGAGGTGGAGATCCTTCGCCATCTTTTCGCCAATGGAAATGGAAGCGAGGGTATCGATGACGAGGACGAGATGAAAATTATCATCAACGTCGTAAAGCTTGGCAACATCATCCGACGCCACAGGGCCGAAGGAGAGCTTCAATCCCTGGCACCTCCCACGATCTACGGTTATTTGACATTCCTCAGGATGGCAAAATCGCTGCCCCATCTAAGCCTGCAACAGGTCGCAGGATTGACCATGCTCGGGAATGCGGCCATGGAAGACCAGAAGGTGGTCGCCAGCGTGCTGAAAGAAGTATTCGGCCTGCGCCAAAATGATCCGGACGAAGATCCCGCGCTGGGAGAAAACCTGTTCTAAGGGGAAAACTGATGAGCATGGCGCACGCCACCCCTCCGAGTCATGGATATTCATATGTTCACCGTAAACGTCGGGCCAAGTCGGATTGGGCGGGCGTCAACATCGGAGACGCCTTCAAAAGCAACATCGATTATTACACCCGGCTCTCCGCCCAACGCATTTTCTACGGGACGATTAAAAAGATTCAAAGGCTCTCAGCGAACATCGCGTCCGGAACCTCGGAAGATGTATTTCAACCGCATGAGAAACCGCAACTGAGTCCCTGCTATACAACATACCCTTCCAATCTTGCCGTATTTGCAGCGATTGGGATGACCGGCTACCTCGAATACAAGTCAAGGGCCGAGGCAAGATTTTTAATCGAACTGCTAAAAGAATCCCTGGAGTGCCCCGAGCCAGGGGTCGGGGTGAACGTCGATCCTGCGAGTTACCATGCTGTTGCCATGACCGTGACCAAAACCGTTCAAGAGCGGCTTTTTATCGAAGATCTATCCCGCATACCGGCCATGGCAACCATCGAGATCTACCGTTTATTTTTGGCCTCACAGCAGAAAATGGATTTTAATACCCTGAGGGAAATGATAGCTGCGGTAGTTCTTTTCGGAGACGTTCTGCCCAATTGGAGGGACCAGAATCTTCATCCGATGACCCGTCAAATGCTTGAGGATATGACGGAAACCTCGGATCCCTTTTTTACGCTTCTATCGCAGAACGACTATTCCAAGCTGCCGGAAATATGCGTTCAATGGGTAAAAAGCCTTTGCGCAACGATCGCCAGGTATCTTCCGGAACCCAAGCCGGATGAACCAATTTCGGAGGAGATAGATTCGATAGAGGAATTCGAGCACATCATCGGACGTATCGGCGAAAGAAAAGGATATAAGTTCACCAACGAGAAGCAAGCACGCCAGGAGAACGATGAGTTCCCGCCCCTGAATGATCCCCGGCCGCCATCGTTGACAGACGGACCGAGTTTGCCTGCACAGATTGCCGAAATGATCGAACAAGGCAAGGAAGCACAGAATCCTGGAACCCTCCAACCGCCTGATTGGCCGGACAATGGCGAAAGCGGCCTTTCCCGCAACACTGAAAAAATACTAAAGGAATTCAGCAACGCCGTTGATAGGGCCGGGAAGCAGAGTAGTGAGTGGGAGGATATGCGATCGGATCTTATCGAACAAACGATGAGGCAGTCGGCCTTCAGACAGGGGCCGATTCAGGGAAGTCCGACCGACGGACACGAGGTGCAGGTCCGGCTGAACGCGGAACATATGGCCGGAGGCGAGATTTTCGATAGAGCGGTCGAACTCTCTGACGATCTTCCCGCCTACGAAAGACTTCTCGATCGCTCCCGGCCCGTTGCCGATGCACTGAAACTGGTTCTCTATCCAAACATCAAGCAGATCCCGGAAACGGAGAGGCTTTGCACCAGCGGGTCGCTTGACCCGTCACGTCTGGCCCTGGCCACGTTCTCCCAGGTCGTGTTCAAGCGCTACCGTATTCACCAGCGTGCTGACATGCGAGGACGGCCAGTCCTACTGATCGCCTGCGATGGTTCCGGATCGCTAAACGATAGACAGATGGGAATGCTGAAAGTACTGGCTGCTGCCTGGTTGGATTCCACGATCAAAAGTCAGATCCAGGTTCTTGCGGGCCTGTATCACAGCGGACAGATAAGAAACGGCGTCTCCGGGCCGCTTGTGCAGTGGATGTTTCATCCGCACAAGACGCCTTCATTCGGTCGAAAAGATGCTGTGCGGACCTTGGTCTCGCTGCCGGATAGTGGAACGGGAGTGCAATCGGACGCGTTGTCCATTGCATTCATGCTCGAGGAGGCGACGAAAATCGCCAAGGGAAAAATGATCTACCTGATTCTAATATCCGATTGCCGCTGGAACAGATCCTTTGATACGGATAAAAGCGGACGAGAGGAAGTAATCTCTTGCTTTAAATCTGCCTATGAAAACCTTGCGGGCAAGCTGCACACAACGCTGGTGGCCCTGGGAGTCGAAGGACGCACAAAATTAGAAGACCAGTTGGACAAGGTGATAACAGTATCCAAGGACAAACTTGAAGACTACGTCGCCGTTGCCGAACAGATCAGCGTGTACGTGGCTTCTTGCATTAAGGAAAGAAAAAAAAACACGCGAGCAAGGATAGTAACTGGGAGACAAGATGAGTTATCAAAACGATGATCCATGGAAGTATCCGATGAGCAAGACCGAGAGTCTCGCCGAGGGCGATTACGATGGGTGGCAATATACGAATTACGTTTACCCCAGGGCTTCCGGCGATCTAAAAAAAATCCTCAAACCGTTGATTGAAAAAATTAAAGCATATGACAAAAGAAGGCTTGTTCTGCAGCAAGAGGGGGGGAGCTTATTTGATTTGGGCATGATCGCCGCGTTGCTCAGCGCAAATTTCGAGTTGGGGGACAATTTCGGGAAGCACGTGGTTTCATTGACGAAGCTAAATACCATCAAGACCGCCCTGATAAGCATCAACGGATTCGATCTTAGCATTCAGGTTCGACAACTTGCCACACACATGCCGGTATATTATCTGTGCCGGATTCACCGTGATTACTGGTCGGAATACGGGTTGATCGTCGAGGATTTATACATCAGCCCGGATTATCCAATGCATGACGATAGATTTGTTAAACTCATGTCAACCGGGCACGAAACCTATTATTTGCGCCTTGCGCAGTTTCGTGAGCGAATGAAACATCTTCCCGCAATAAGGGCGATAAAGGGTGACCAGTGGCGCATCGATCGCCAAACGGACGAGCTGCTGTACCTCTTGGGCAGGCACGTGTTCCAGGCGGCCTGGCACGAGGACCAACGGCTGGGAGTTTTGGCGGCGCGGCATTTCAATATGCCCTGCTTTCAGCGTGCTATCGAGCTGCTCTACCTGTGTCTGAGCGGCGAACTGTGCGAGCTGCGAGCTGTTGCCAGCGGCGATCTTTTCGAGTTCTTTGAGAAGGTCTACAGGCAGCCGGCAATTGTCGCATTTATGGCCTGCCTGAAAAGGGTTCCCGGCAGCGCTCTGAACGATATCCCGCGCGTTGCCTTGAGACAGTTTTCGAAGTTGGGAAAAGCCTTCAGCGCATTCTTGCGCACCGAGGTGGTATGGGGATCTAGGCAAACCAAGGTCCCGCTGCACAAGCTGGTTTTCGCCAACGTGAATCGCATGCACCTGGTCGCCGGAAATCTTGGTGAGAATCCGGAAGTGCGCAAGGCCTCGACGAAGCTTGAGACCCAGTCCCGTAGGATAATTGACGTCATCTTGGACATAGAAAACGACAAAGAGAATATTGCTAAAAATAATAAATGAAAGGAGCAAGCGATGTGGAGAGCGTATATTGTTTATCAATGCGGCAAGTGCGGCCATGAAATCAGGAGCCGGGACAAGATATACAAGTTTGATGAGGACGACTTTCATTACCGCGCGTTCGATCAGTCTCCGGGACAAAAGGAGATCCTGATGGAAGTCCAAAGGCGCTCATGCCCGGTATGCAGTGGCGAGATGGAGTTCAAAGGATGGACGGAATAGCCGGAAAAGTGCGACAAGAGCGGGCGTATTGATCATTTGGATATCGATATTGCCCTCATCAATTGATTGAGAGAACGCCTCGAGATCCTGTGGTCCTGCTGGTGGATCTTTGCATTCTTATGCTGTTTGGGATAACTATTGCAGTTGAATCAAGGGGGCGCCATGCGCCGCAAATGGCAAACGGTCCGGGTTTTCATCTCATCGACCTTCCGCGACATGCAGGCGGAGCGGGACTACCTGGTGCGGTCGGTCTTCCCGGGGCTACGGGAAAAGCTAGAGCGGCACCGCATCTACTTCGTTGACATCGACCTGCGCTGGGGCGTGACCAAGCAGGACGCTGACAACGACCAGGTGCTCGGCCTATGCCTTCAGCTTATCGACGAGAGCCGCCCCTTCTTTATCGGGCTGCTGGGCGAGCGCTACGGATGGGTGCCCAAATCGCATCCGGCGGAGGCGCTGGCCAAGTACGGCTGGATCAAAGACGCCGAGCTGTGCGAGCACTCGGTCACGGCGCTGGAGATCGTCCACGGCGTGCTGCGCGATCCCAAGATGGAGAGCCTGGCCTTCTTCTACTTCCGGGACCCGGCGTTTCTGAAGAAAGTGCCCGAGCCGCTGCGCTCAGAGGTATTCGTTGACGCCGCGCCCGATCTGAGGAAAAAACTCGACGCGCTCAAGAGAGAGATCGCCGATCATCACCTGCCGCTCTTCGACCGTTACCCGTGTCAATGGAATCCAGCACACGAGAATCCTGACGGAACTCATGGTCGAGTCGAAGGGCTCAAGGAGTTCGGCGAGCAGGTCGAAAAGGACCTGTGGGAAGGATGCTGCCGGAAGTTCGACTGGCTCGAAGAGGAAGAGCGCGAGTTCCAGGCGGCGGGCGCTAAGGTTGATGAGCCGTTGCCGCAAGGCGAGGAATGGCTGGACGACGAGCGCGACTTTCACGAGCGTTTCATCGAGTCGCGGCTGCGGGTTTTCGTTGGCCGGGAGAAGTTGCTGGCGGACCTCGCATCGTATCTAAAAAGCGACTCGCCTAAACCGCTGCTGCTCACAGGGCCTTCCGGCTGCGGCAAATCGGCGATTCTGGGCAAGCTCTATCTCGACTCCGTGAAAGGCAAGGGCTACGCGCTCGACGTGCCGCATTTCGTCGGCGCATCGCCGGGCTCGACGAGTCTCTACACCACGCTACGCCGTTTCTGCCTGGAGCTTCAGAGGGCATTCAATATTGAGGACTTGATTCCCTCCGACCCCAACAAGCTGCCTATGACGTTTCAGGAGTTTCTGAAAAAGATCCCTGACGGCAAAAAGGCGGTGTTCCTCATCGACGCCGTGAACCAGTTCGACGCCTGGTCGCAGGCCGACAACCTGCACTGGCTGCCCGCGGAGCTTCCGCCGGGCGTGCGCGTGGTGCTAAGCACAATTGACGACGGGGCGGAGCCCTCGATCACGACGCAGGAGGCAAGGCGGCGGGATTGGGAGATCAAGCAAGTCGAGCCGCTCACTATCGACGACCGGAGGGAGATCGTTCGGCTCATCCCCTCATTGGCGGCCAAACGGCTCGACAATGACCAAGTTAAGTTGCTGCTCGACAACCCGGCCACGGACAACCCGCTTTACCTCGCGGTGTCGCTAGAGGAGCTGCGTGGCTTCGGCTCGTTCGAGCGGCTCAATGAGCGAATCAAGGCGTTTCCGTCTGAGGGGCTGGACGACCTGTTCGATCAGGTGCTGGATCAGGTCGAACGCGAGTTTGACAGGCAAGTGGTTCGCAAAGCAATGTCGCTGGTTGCCGTCTCGCGCAACGGACTCAGCGAGGCGGAGCTGAAGGAGCTGGTCGCCGGTTTGGATAAAGACGAAGACCTGTTCCCCATGCTGCGCCGCCTGCGACCCTACCTGCTCAAGCGCGGGCCGTACGTTGATTTCTACCACCGCAACCTGTTCAAGGCTGTGCGAGCGCGCTACCTGCCGGACGAAACCGACGCGCAGGCCGCGCACAAGGAGCTGGCCAACTATTTCTTTGACAAGGGCAACCCGGACAAGGATAACCCCTGGCAGGGTGCACCGAAACGTACGGTCTCCGAACTGCCGCACCACCTGATGGCAGTCCGGCAGGAGGCCCAGTGGAAGCGTCTCGGACAAACGCTCTGCGATCTGGGCTTTATCGAGGCCAAGGTCAATCACGGCATGGTCTACGATTTGGTGCGCGATTTCATCGATGCAGAAAAACGTGTACCTACGTCAGGCCTGCTCGGGCCGGATTGGACAGAATGGAAGCAGTTTGTGGAGAGCGAAGCTGGAACAATCGACCGGTACAGCAAGGATTTCCCTCAACTCGCTTTCCAGCAGGCGTACAACCAGCCCAAGAAAGGCGTGGTCTCCCGCGTTGCTCAATCGCGTTTAGATCAGGGAAAGGCGCCCCAGGCTCACTGGTTAGAACGTGTCAACCGACCGGAGGAGTTCGAGCGCTCAGCCTGCCTGAAGGTCTT
>JAVCCG010000097.1 GCA_030765605.1 Candidatus Alcyoniella australis | reverse complement strand
GGGCGAGCGGCGCATTGCCTCAGGGTTTTCATAAACTACTCACCTTGCCACCTCGATCAACACCTCTTCTCTCGGCATAAATTCGAGGCCAACTTTTAATCGAAATCGATTCGCTTCGTTGCCCGAGGAACACGCCGTCTCTCCTCCCCCGCGCGAGCAGTGGGCGGCTTGGAGCCGTAGCAAGGCTCGCATATTTCCCTGGTCATTTTGCGTAGACCCATGCCGCGACGCGGAGAGCATTATTGAGCCATAAACAGGTAATGCTTGCGAGTTTTGCCCCCGGCTCCAAGCCGGGCGCTCGCGTGCCATTCGGTCAACTCAACGGTGCCGGGCGCGGCGTTGGTCGTTGTATTACGACCGGCGGACTGCGTTAGTCTTATTTGCGGAAGTTGTTGAACTCGGGTTTGCGTTTCTCTAAAAACGCCTGCATCCCCTCGGTCAGTTCCTCCGACCCGTAGGTCAGGGCCAGAGCCTCAATGCCGTGGGTGAACGAGGGCAGCAGCTGATCGCTCTCGAAGTTGAGCGAGGCCTTGGCAATCCGCAGCGACTGCGGGCTCATCTGCAAAATTCGTTCGCACCATTGGTCCACAGCCTGGTCCAGTCCCTCGTCGTCAACCACGTGGTTGATCCAGCCCAGGTCCAGCGCCTCGCTCGCGCTGTAGCGGCGGCAGAGAAAGATGATCTCCTTGGCGCGCTTGTCGCCCACCAGCCGCGGCAGCAGTTGGGTTCCGGCGAGCAGCGGGATCGAGCCCACGCTGGGGCCGACCTGGCCGAACACCGAGCGTCGGGTGGCCAGGGTCAAATCGCAGACAAGGTTGATCTCGTTGCCGCCGCCGAGGCAGAAGCCGTCCACGGCCGCGATTACCGGCTTGGGCGCGTTGCGGATGCGCTGGAAGAGGTTGAACAGCTTGTAGAGAAAAACGCGGCCGTTCGCCGGATCCAGGGCGAGCATCTCGTTGACATCGCCTCCCGAGCAGAAACTCGGGCGCGGCCCGCCGGCCGCTCCGCGCAGCACGATCACGCCGATCGAGCTGTCGTCCGCAGCCTGGGCCAGGGCGCTGTGCAGCTCCTCGATGGTTTGGGTGCGAAAGGCGTTGTAGACCTCGGGCCGGTTGATGCTGATCTTCGCCGTATGCTCGGTGCGTTCGAATAAAACGTCCTCGAACTCCATGGTCTGCTCCTTGACTGAATTTCGGCGGATTTTAAAATACCAGCCTTGGCCGTTGGATAAAACCGACGGTGAAACCAGTGATGCGTTCGTGCTATACTTTTACGATCTACTAAAAAGGGTATTCACAGATGCGCTATGCAAAGATTTTTACACTGTGCACCCTGGTCGCCGTGCTGCTGGTCTCGGGCTGCACTGCGGGCAAGAACGTGACCCAGGCGGGCAAAATGGTGGTTCAGGCCGGCGAGGCCCATGCCGATTACCTGGCGCCCTTCGAGTTCACTCTGGCCCAGGAGTACCTGTTCGAGGCGCAGCAGCAGCTCGACGAGTCGGACTTCTCCGCGGCCCTGCATTTTGCCAAGCTGAGCATGGACAGCAGCAGCAAGGCGCTGTCGATCGCCCAACAGGTGCAGACCCTCAACCGCGGCGAGGAACAGCAATGAGCCGCGCGGCAACGGCGTTGGCGCTGCTGGCCTGCCTGTTCTGCCTGGGCTGCGCGGTCAAGGCCGATGTCGACTCGCAGGTCGATTCGTATCAGCAAGCCATCGAGGGCCTGAGGCAACGCGGGGCAATCGAACGCTCGCCGCAAGAGATGGCGCGCGCGATCGTGCACCTTGAGGCGGCGCGCGAGGAGGCCGACGAGCGCGATTACGAGGCGGCGCGCGATCACCTGGTGCTGATCCAACGCAATCTTGACCGCGTGAGCTATTACCTCGACGGTCCGGGACCGGCCGGCGTTAAGGACCTCGACCTCGACGGCATCCCCGACGCCATTGACCTGTGCCCGACGATTCCCGAGACCGTTAACGGCTACAACGACGACGACGGCTGCCCTGATCTGGCTTTTTAATTTTTGAGGCATTTTGCACGCCTCGTTACAAACCATCATGAATAATGCAGGCTAGCCTGAGGTCGGTTTGAGATTCAGACGCACGACGATCGCAATCGTGCTCGGGCTGGCCGTGCTCGGCGCGCCGTTGCTCAGCGCTACGGCCGCTGCGTTGCGCCGGCCTTCTCCGGCCGAGGTCAATTACGGGATGTTCCTGATCAATCAGCGCCTCGAAAGGCTTTGGGCCATCCAGCCGCCGCCGTGGGACCACCTGCTGAACGAGTACAACGTGACCTTCGGCGCCTACCCGCTGTCCGAGGAGGGCAAGGCCGCGCTGTTCGCCGTGGCGCGGATCGAGGCTGGACGCGGCAACCTTTTGGCGGCCAGGCGGGCCTGCCTCCAGATCATGCAGTTCTATCCCAACGGCACCAAGCTCGATAACTTCTGGGAGGGCGGCGGGCCGATCGATCTCAAGCACGCCGCACAGCTCCAGTGGGCGCGTCTGATCCAGGACGACAACGCTGCGCTGCAGGTGCTTGACGACCCAGCGCTACGTCTGGCCGACGGCGTGGTCGGATCGCCCTACGCGCCGAGTCCGTGGTACGGGCCGGTTCAGGTCGAGCGCGCGTTGGTGCGCGCGCCGATCTTGATGCGCAAGGGCAAAGGCGCTCAGGCCGTGGACGGACTGCTCGACGTCCTGGAGAAACACGGTCGCGAGCCGCGCCTGGCCGACGGCCGGGTGCTGCCCGCCTCCCAGGCGTTGCTCGACCGCCTCGAGCGTCTGCTCGAGCAGCGGGCCGTGGAGCCGCCGCGGCTGTACATGGTGCTTGGCCGCATTAAGCAGGCCTGCGACAACCCGGCGGACGCGGCGCGCTCGCTGCTGCTTGAGGGTCGGGCGTTGAGCGTGCGGGCGGTGGTCGACAACAATCGATCGCGCTTTGGTCAGGCTCAGGACCTCTACGTCCGTACGGCGCTTCAGAGCGGGGCCGTGCCGATTTTCGCCCAAGACCGCGTGGTCCCGGCCGACGTCGAGGCTGTGGAGCGCCTTGCGGGTTTGGCGCGGCTGGGCTATATGCCGCAGCAGGTGATGATGCGCCTTGAGAGGTTGGCGCGCGACGCACGCTGTAGCGAGCAGTGCGCGGGCCATGCCTGGCTCGAGCACGCCCGTCTGACCCTGGATCTGCTGGACAGCCCCGGTCAGGCGCGTTACGGATTGGGCATTGTACTCGACCGTTACTCGGACGTGCCGGCCTATGTCGAGTCCAGCCCCGGCCTGACCCTGGGCGAGATCGCAATGCGGCGGCAGAGGAAACTAGTTAAGTAAGGGGTGCGGATGGATCATCAGACCATTAACTGTCCACAGTGCAATGCGCTGCTCGAGGTCGGCGGACCCGGCCGCTACCGCTGCCCGGCGTGCAGCCACGAGTTCCGCCATCCGTTGCAACCGACCGCGACTGCCCAAGAACAACCGCAGGTGCTGACCCACGGCGGGCACGTCTATCGCGGACCCGATCCAGACGCGCCCGCGGCGAGCTACGAGCCAGACGCAACGCAGGCCGCCCAGCCCGAGACCAGGCAACCGACCCCAACTGTCGATCTGCCGCCCCGGATGCCCGAGCCGATTACTCCACAGAGTTTCGAGTACCAGCCCGCGCCCCTTGAGCAACGCGAGCGCTACGGACTGGTGCGCGGCGCGCTGCTCACGTTGTGGGCCACGATCAAAGATCCGCTGCGCTTTTTCGCTACGCTCGATCCGCGTCCGGGTTACGGCCCGGCACTGGTCTACGCTATAGTGCTCGCCGGCGTGGGCAAACTGCTGGCGCGCGTGTTCACCTTTCTGCAGTACATGTTGATGCCGATTAAGGGCGAGCAACTCGACCAAATTACCGGCATGCTCGACAGCCTGGGCGACTTTGGACAGTCCCTGGCGCCGTACATGACGCCGGAGTTTATCTACCGCTCGAACCTGATCAATCTGGCGATCTCGCCGCTGTTGGTGCCGTTGGGGATCGTCGTCTGGCTGCTGCTCAGCGCGCTGCTGATGCATGTGTTCGTCAATGCGTTCAACCCGCGCAATCACGGGTTCAACGCCACGTTGCGCGTTTGCTGCTACTCCGCGGGCGTGGGGATAGCGATGATGCTGCCGTTGGTCGGACCGCCGCTGGGTTTCGTCTGGATCTCGACGCTGCAGATCATCGGGCTGAGGCAGGTGCAGCACATCAGCCTCTTCCAGGCGCTGCTGGCCTGGATGCTGCCCACGATGTTGACCTGTTGCCTGATCTGCGTGTTCTGAGAGGCGCTGATTTGTTCTATACTTAAAAATCCTGATTATTCTCGAATACCGGAGAGGTCGATCAGATGAGCGAGCAGATAGTCAAGTGCCCGAGCTGTACCGCCCAGCTCAACGTCGGCGCGCCGGGCCGCTACCGCTGTCCGGCCTGCGGCCACGAATTTCAATACACCGGCGAGGTGCAGTCCCAGCAGCCCCAGCCGCCAAGATCGTCGGCCTACGACATTCGGTTCACGCCCAGCGCTCCCCAGGCCACGCCGTTCGAGCGTCGCGACGAGCTGGGATTTGTAAGCGGGATGTTCCAGACCCTGAAGCAGACGATCGTCGACCCGGTGGGATTCTTCCGCAGCCTCGACCCGAATCGGCCGATGGGCAGCGCGTTGCTCTACGTCGTAATCCTGGGCACGATCGGCTACTTCTTCGGCGTATTGTGGGCGTTCGCGCAGAACATGCTGATGGGCTCGGTGGGCATGGGCGGCGCCACGCCTCCGGGAATGCCCGATATGGGCGTGTTCGGCATGTTCCAAGACCCGCACTTCATGCGCAACTACTTTCTGGTGATGCTGATCGGCACGCCGATCATCGGTCCGTTGAGCGTGCTGATGAACGCCTTTATCACCAGCGCGGTGCTGCACCTGTTCATGATCATCTTCCGCGGCCGCAGCCAAGACTTCTGGGCCACGATGCGCGTCTACTGTTACGCAGGCGGACTCAACATCGTACAGGTAGTGCCGTTCGTCGGCGGGTTCATCGCGGTAATCTGGATGGGCGTGCTGTACATTATCGGGCTGAAGCAGGTGCACCAGACCACCTACGGTAAGGCCGTGGGCGCGGTGCTCACGCCGATTGGATTGCTCCTCGTGTTCTGCTGCGTAGGAACGTCTCTGCTGGTCGGCGGGATAATGGCCGCCAGTTTCTAAGAGCCGAGAGCGACGATTCCAAGCTGGGAGTAGGGCATGGGCCAAGAGATAGTAAAATGCCCCAATTGCGGCGAGCAGATCAACGCCGGACTGACCTTCGGCGGCGAGGGGCAATACCGCTGTCCCAAGTGTTGGAGCGAGTTCAGCGCCGCGGCTGAGCCGTCCCCGATCGACCGGCCGTTGAAAGCGCAGGACGATCGGCCGATCGATGCGCCGCAGCCTGGTCCGGGCGATGCTGCGGACGGAATGCAGTGGATGCAGGAGATGGACGATTACAGCTCGTTCAGCCATCCCCGGGAGGAACTCCAGCTTCATCAGCACCGCAATGTCAGCTGCCCGCTGTGCAGCGCGCAGGTCGGCGTTGACGAGCCCGAGGTCTACCGTTGCCGTTCCTGCGGAGGCGAGTTCCGCTATCCGCAGATGGAGCCGCTGGACTCGTTGCGGCCCGGACAGCGCGCGGCGGTAATGGCCCAATACGTCGACCTGGGTCGGGCGGGCGCAGTGGGCGACGACTCGGAATCGGTGGTGGTCGAGGACCCGGAGAGCCTGGGTTTTTTTGCCTGGTTGATGCGTTCGTTCGGCTCGCTGATTTTCAGCCCGGTGACCTTCTTTCGCTACCTCGAGCCCGCGGGCTCGTTGGGCAAGGCGCTGGCCTTCGGCGTGATCTGGGGCGTCCTGGGCATGCTGGCCGGTTTGGGGTTGATTAAGTACGGGGTGACGCCGATACCCCAGGGCTCGGAGCAGTTCTTTGCCAACAGCAACTATCTGTCCATAGCCATGTTCTGTTCGCCGGGGATCCTCTTTCTGGCGCTGCTGCTGGGTGCGGCGCTGTTCCACGTGGGACTGCTGGTCCTTGGCGCAGCGGGCAACGGGTTCAAGGCGACCCTGCGCGCCTACTGCTACGCCAGCGGCGTGCAGCTGTTCCAGGCGATCCCCGTGGTCGGGACGCTGGCCGGGATCTGGATCTTGGTGCTGACCGTGATCGGCATCAAGGAAATGCACGGCACGAGCTACGGACGGGCCGTGGCCGGAGTGCTGCTGCCGTTGATTGTGCTCTGCGGCTGCGGAGCGTTGTTCGGCATTTCGATGCTGACCTCGCTGATGGGCCGGGGATTGGGCGGCTGAGCGCGCGATTCGAGGCCATCTCCGGCGGGCGTCCGGAAGCGAATCCGAACAAGTTTTTTCGATTTTGACAGGTTCGGGGACAGCGACTAGGATTATCGATGATATTTTGGAACTAGAGTCGTCGGTAATCCTTAAGACAGCCGGGGTAGAGCGGATTTGCTGAAGAAAAAACGCTCTAGCGCCCCCGATCCGCCTGATCGGGGGCGTCGCAGTTTCGTCAAAGCCATAGGCTCGGGCGTGGCGATTGCCGCGCTGTCGCCGTTGCCCGCGACCTCCCTGGTCCGGACCGGCGTGGTGGAGCGCATCGAGCTCGACCTGCGCCACCCGCGGGGGCTGGCCTGCGCAACCGACGGCACGTACTGGCTTTGCGAGGCCGGACGTTACCGCGTGGTGCGGCTCGATCCGCGCGGCGCGCCGCTGACAGCCTTCGGCGGACCGGGCAGCGGACAGGGCCGGTTCAACTGGCCCGGCGCACTGCGCATTGATCAGGCCGGACGGCTGTGGATCGTCGATACCAACAACGGCCGCGTAACCGTTCACAACACCGACGGCCGCTTTGTGGGCCAGTACGGCTCGTTGGGCGGCACGCCGGGCAAGCTGTTCAACCCCGAGGGACTGGCCCTGGACGCCGGACGGCTGATCGTGGCCAACACCCGCGGCCACAACGTGCAGTTGTTCGACCAATCGTCGGGCGAGGTGATCGCAGCCCTGGGCGTGTTGGGCGAGGACCCGCAGCCCTCGGGCCCGCAGGGCCTGGACTACGGCCTGCGTTTGCCCACGGCAGTGGCCGCGCGCGATAGCGGCCTGCTGGTGCTGGACTCCAAACACGGACGGGTGCTCGAGCTAGATTCCGAGGGACGCTTCGGCTTTACCTTTGGCAACCAGGGCTCGGGCGCGGGCGAGCTGAACATGCCGCAAGACATGCTGGCCGGACCCGACGGTCTGCTGATCGTGGCCGACACGGGCAACGCGCGGCTGACCGCGTTCCGTCACGGCGGGCCGCTGCCCGCGATCGAAATCGAGCTGCGGCGTCCCATCGCCCTGAGCCGCCATGCGGACGGACGGCTGGCTGTGCTCGACGCGGCGGGACCGACGATCGTGCTGGTCGAGGGGATCTGATGCAGACCGTGGTCTGGATCACCTCCGTTGCGTTGTTGGCGCTGTGGCTGGCCGCTGAGCTGTACCGGATGCGCGCCGGCAGCGAAGCCACAGTGCTCGGCGCGGTGAACGGCGACGACCCGGCATATGCCATCATCGGCTGCCGTGTGCGTCTGCGCCTCGACGCGGAAGCCGGAGAGCAGCCGCAGGAGATCGAGGCCGACGCTTTGGATTGCGAGACCTGCGCCGGTTGTCTGATGCCCGGCGACCGTGTGCGGGTGATCCGCTCGTCGCGCGGTTGGCACGTCAGCGCGCGCGCCACGCAACGGAAGCAACGATGACCTGGCTGGGCGCACTGACACTGCTGCTGTTCGTCGGCGTGATGGTGCTGACCCTGCTGCGCAAGATCAACATGCCGGTGCAGACCGTGCTGGTGATCACCACGCTGGTGATCCTGGCGCTCGGCGCTGCGCATCGCGCGGTTTTCGACGGTCTGCCCGCGGTGCTCGCCATGCCCAACGAGGCCATGGGCTGGATTATCCTCCACCCGATCACCGCGCTGCTCGCCGGACTCTTCATGGCCGGAGCATTGCAGATCTCGGGTGGGTTCGAGGCGTTCAAGGTCTTGATCATGGCGCTGCAGCGGGTGCCGATCATCGGCCTGGCCGGCACGTTGGTGATCCTGATCCAGGTGCCGATGATCGCCAGTCTGCCCTGCGGCCGGATTATCGCCGCGGCGCTGCTGCCGCTGCTGTTCGCCTTTTCCGCCGAGGGTGGGATGAACGTGCTGACGCGCACGCAGATGATCGTGCTGATCGGCGCGTTCTCGCGCAACGCCTTCGGCTCGTGCGGTCCCAGCCCCATCGGTGGGGTGGGGCAGATCGGCGAGGGATTTCTCGGCGCGCATTTCGACGCGGCGGCCGCAGGAATGTTGCGCGCGCCCCAGGCCTTTGCGCTGATGCTCGGCACGGCGGTGACCGCGCTGTTTCTCAAGTTCATCACCCAGCGGCTCTACCCCGACGACGTGACTCTGCGTGATCGCATCGCCGACACGGAGATGGCCGGACGCAAGGTCGAGCCGCCCAAGGCCACGCTGGTCGGCTACGCCAGCCTGGTGATCTTTGTCTTTGCCTTGCTCGCCTCGGTGTTCGAGCTGTTCGGCAAACTGCCGGTACAGACCGTGCTCGCCGGCGCGGCCGTGCTGATCGTAATCATCTCCCGCGCCGGAATCCGCGACCTGATGGCCGGGATCATTTTGCTGCCCGTGGCCGCGATGATCGCCGGATTTCTCGCTGCCGGAGCGCTGGCCGCCACCGGCGGATTCGACGCACTGGGAGTGGTGCTCTCGGCCCTCTCGAAATTCCCTTTGCTGGGCGTGGCCGGGATGCTGGCGATCTTCGTGCAGATCCAGACGATCCTGCCGCTGTCGTGCTCGCGGATATTAACCGCTGCGCTGGTCCCGGTGCTCTACCAGTTCGGTCCGGCCGGGTTCAACTTCATCACCTGGGATCAGCTTGCCATCGCCATGGCGGCCTACATTATCAACGCCACCACCTCCTGCGGACCCAGCCCCCTGGGCGGCGGCGGGATGATGGGCGAGGGGCAGATGCGCGCGGAGAGCGGCTACATCAAGGGCGCCTACGTTTTCACCTCGATGGCCGTGATGGCGCCGCTGGCTGCGCTGTACATGCGCTTTGCCAACCTCGGCCTGTTCCGCTCGCAATCCGAGATGTTTTACCCCAGCGCGTCGGACATGCTGCAACTGGCGCTCTACGCGGCAGTGGTGGTAGTGGCCACGATCGTGGGCACGCTGTTCATCGGCCGCAAGGCGTCGATCTCGATCGCCTCGGGACAACGTTGGCAGCGCGTCGGATTTCTCGCGCTGGGCGCGTTCGCCGGGGCCGTGCTTTCGTTCAGCCTCTATGGTTTGGCCGGACTTGAGATTATGCAGGGCGCGGTGGGCGGAGCGCTGGCAGCGCTGGTGATCTCGCTGATGGTGCCCTCCCGACTGACGCCCGCGCCGCGGGAGGCCAAGTCGTGAGCCTTTGGATCGCATTCACAGTCGGAGGCGCGGTCAGTGGGCTGATCACGGCCTACGCGCTTGATATGAAATCGCCCAAGGAATTGGCCCAGGGCGTGGTGGGCGGGATCATCGCCGGATTGGCGATGGCCGCGATGTTACCGCATAGGTAGAAACAGATGGCGTCGCAGAAGAAGGACAAACCCGAGCACAAGCGCGACCGGCTGCAGCAGCCGCTGGTGATGCCCGGGATCCACCGCTACCAGTTCTTTTCCGATATCTCCGACCGCCCGCTGACCAAAAATCTCAATCGTGCGGCAATGCTCGCCATCGGCACGGCCCTGGCTGTGGACGCGTTAAAGCCGTTAATCGGCGGCGTGCCCCAGACCCTCTACTGTTACGAGTGCCGCGCCTGCTACGGCACCCAGGATCGCTGCCCGGTGGGAATCGGCCTGCAGGCCGAGCTGACGGTCTCCGCGCGCGTGGCCGACTATGAGCGCTTTCTCAGGGCCGGTGGACTCAAGTGCGTGCGCTGCGGTAACTGCCGCAGTTTCTGCGTGGTAAACCTCGATTTGCCGCGGATCTACTCGACCATGCAGCAGCGCACCATCGCGGCGATGCAGCGCGGCGCGATCCGGCGTCAGGCAATCCAGCACGCTTATGATGACGGGCTGGTCGGACGGCAGTTTATCGACCGCGTGGCCCAATGGCTCGAGCAGGAAAGCGGATGAACCACGAGCGCCTGCGCCGACTGATCTCGCGGCCCTATCGCTTGACCGCGTTCGCCGCGCTGTTGGCCCTGGCGTTCGTGCCCGGACGGCTCTACATCCTGCTGGCGTTGGCCGTGATGATTGCGGCCGTGGGTCTTCGCGACCGCAAACGCGGCGGCATGGCCCTGGTCTGGCCGCTGCTGGGCGTGCTTGGCGTGGCGCTGCTGGTGCAGATCAACGCCCGCGGCGACGCGCGAAGCATGGCGCAATTCTACGAACAGAACACGCCGGTCAATCTGACGACCGTGCCTGACGGCGAGTATTTCGGCGAGGCGGCAGCGCTCAACGGACCGCTGCAACTCGAGCTGCGCGTGGAGCGCGGCGCGATCGCCGATGTGACCCTGACGCGCAACCAAGAGACGGCCTACGCTTTCGACGATCTGCTGGCGCAGGTGCGGGGCATGACCAGCACCGATTTAAGCGGCATGGCCGGTTTCGTGTTTCGCAACCAGCGCGACACGGCCGCGTTCCAGCACGCGTTGGAAGACGCGCTGCTCGCGGGCCGCGAGGATCGTCCGAAACTGTCGCCCATCAGCCGCGCGGCGTTCTTTGTCTCGGAAAACCGCGCCGGACGGATCACGTTCAACGCGCTGGCGATTCTGTTCATCGTGTTGCTGCTGTTCGATTTCGTGCTGCAGCCGGCATTGGTGCCGGGCACCGGCCAGAGCCTGACCTGCTACAACTGCCAGGCCTGCGTCGGGGTTTGCCCGATTAAGATGGTCGGCAGCGATCCGTTCCCGATGGTCATGGTGCTCGAGGCGCGCACCGGCAATTACCAGCACGTGGCCGAGCTGGCCAAGTACTGCGTGGGCTGTGGCAAGTGCGCGGCCAAGTGCCCGGTAGGCAACTCCGGCCCGAGCGTGGCCGCGGCCTCGGTGCTGCAAGATCGTCAGCGTCGACGCGACGAGGCGCGCCGCGAAACAGCGCGCGCCAGGCAGGTCCCCGGTGCATAGCGGGCAGGGCGAAGGCGTGCGTTACGGGTTCCTGGTCGATCTGCGGCGCTGCATCGGCTGTAACAGTTGCGCCGTGGCCTGCAAGAGCGAGAACGACGTGCCGTTGGGCGTGTTCCGCTCGTGGGTCAAGCAGGTCGAGAAGGGGAGCTTCCCGGCCACGCGCAAAGCATTTTTACCGCTGCTGTGCAACAACTGCGAGGAGCCGATCTGCGTCACGGTCTGTCCGGTGCAGGCCAACAAGAAACGCCCCGACGGCATCGTGACCTACGACCCGCATCGTTGCGTAGGCTGCCGCTACTGCATGGCGGCCTGTCCCTACGAGGTGCGCTACATCCACCCGATCAAGCGCATTGTCGAGAAGTGTCATTGGTGCATGCACCGTGTGGACGTGGGCCTGCTTCCGGCCTGCGTCGAGGCCTGCCCGGTCGGCGCGCGCGTGTTCGGCGATCTGAACGACCCGCAATCGGAGATCAGCCGCTTGATCGCGTCCAACCCGACCCAGGTGCTGATGCCCGAGATGGGCACGCAGCCGCGGGTCTATTACATCGACTTCGACGAGGCGACGATGTCGGTCAAGCGCAAGGTGCGGCGATGGTGAGACTGCTCTACGACGTGCCGCACCAGGTGACCTTCCGCTGGCTGATCTCGATCTACTTCTACCTCACCGGCCTGTCCGCGGGCTCGTTCATCATCAGCACCCTGAGCTACGGCTTCGGCATGAAGCGCTACAAGCCGATAGGCAAGACCGCGGTGGTCACGGCCACGCTGCTTTTAATGGCCGCGCCCGTGGCGCTGTTGCTGCAGGTCGGCTGGCCGGTGCGCTCGATCTGGAACCACTTCACCTACATCAATCTGCACTCGCCGATGTCGTACGGCGGGTTCCTGCTGGTGCTCTATCCGCTGAACTGCATTGTCTACGGCCTGTTCATGTTCCGCGGCGACATGCGGATGACCAAGATCTTGGGGCTGGTCGGCATTCCGTTGGCGATCTCGGTTCACGGCTACACCGGATTCATCCTGGCATTTGGCAAAGCGCGCGCGCTGTGGAACACCGCGCTGATGCCGATACTGTTTCTGGTCTCGGCGATCGTCAGCGGCATTGCGCTGATGATCGTGATTGCCGTGGTGCAGTTCCGCTTTTTCAGCGCCGAGAAAAAAGTGCCGCGCGACCTGGTCGACGGATTAGCGAAAATTCTGGGCTGGGCGCTCGTGGTCGATTTGGTGATGGTGTTTTGCGACATCGCGGTGCTCTCGATCAGCCATCACGGCGCGCAGGAGACCGCTTGGCTGATCCTCGGCGGCAACCTCTCGCCGCTGTTCGTGGGGGTTGAGAACCTGCTGGGCAAGGTCGTGCCGCTGATTATCGTTTTTCATCCGCGGCTGCGCACCGTGCCCGGACTGACCATCGCCGGACTGCTGGTGGTGATCGGGATTTTCTTCATGCGCTACGTCACGGTTTTCGGCGGCCAAGCGCTGCCTTTGATGTGAAAATGCTCGATAGGCGCAGATTTCTAAAGCTCGGGATGGCCGCCTCGGCAGCCGCGACCGGGCTGCGCGCGCTTCCGGCGCAAGGCGTGGGCCCGACCCTGCACGTATCGCGCACCACCCATAAAGCCGACCTGCCCACGTCCACCACCTGCCGCATGTGCCCCGCGGCCTGCGGAATCAGCGCCTACACGCGCAACGAGCGTTTGATTACGCTGATGGGCAATCCTCAGAGCGCCCTGGGCCAAGGCCGGATCTGCGCCGTGGGCCTGGCCGCGATCAACCTGCACTATCTGCCGGATCGCATTACGTCGCCGCTGAAGCGCGTGGGCCCGCGCGGCTCGGGCAAGTTCGAGCCGATCAGCTGGGCCGAGGCGGTCAATACGTTGGGGAGCGCCCTGGCACAGTCCAAGGGTACGTTGGTGCACAGCGAGGCGATGGACGACCGAATCCCCGCGCCCCTGGCCGCGTTCCAACGCGCGCTACCCGGATCAAAGCTGGTCAGCCTCGGCACGTCGCGGCGTCGCGCACTGGACTTCGCCGCACAGCAGGCTTTCGGCCTGGCGCCCCCCGTGGCCGACCTAGTGCGAGCGCGCTCGATCCTTTGCGTGGGGGCCAATCCGTTCGAGGGCGGACGGCGCTACATCCAGGATGCGATGCAGATCGCCCAAGCCCGGGTGGAGCGCGGGGCCAAGCTGATCGTGATCGACCCGCGATTGTCCAATACCGCCGGGCGTGCCGACATCTGGCTGCCAGTGCGGCCCGGAGGCGACAGGCTGCTGCTGGCCGCTTTGGCGAGGGAACTGGTGGGCCTGGGCCGCATCGACGCCTCGTTGGTTTCGCTTTGCGACGTTGACCCCGCGCGCCATGCGCAATGGCCCACGGCCGAGCAGGCGGAGCAAGACCTGGGACTAAGCGCGGGCAGCGTTGCCGCGACTGCGCGCAGCATTGCCGACAACCTGCCGCTGAGCGTGCTGGTGGCCGACTCGGTTGCCGCGCGGCCCGATGGCGACCAAGCAGCAGCCGCCGCCTGGGCGCTGGCCGCCTTGGTCGGCGCAATCGACGCCGAGGGCGGGCTGACCTTCCCCGAGACCTTTGGCCAGGGCGAGACAGCGCAGCCCAGCGATCCGTTGCAAGCCTACTCCGAGCTGCTCGATGGCGGAGGCGCGCTGCTGCTGCACTGCGCCAATCCGGTCTACGACCTACCCCAGGGCGCACAGCTGGGGCGGGCGTTGGCAGACCAGCAGCGGGTAGGGATGATCGCGGCCGTTACTCCGTTCCTCAACGAATCGAGCATGCTTGCCGACATCGTACTGCCCGAGGCTCTGCCGCTGGAGTGCAACGATATGCTCTCCGTGGCCTGCGGCAGCACGCCGTTAATGGCGTTGCAGCGCAGGGCGGTGGAGCCCATGGGCGTTGCGTTGCCGTTGCGCGATGCGCTGAACATGCTCTGCGAGCAGTCGGACCTGGGGCCGCTGC
This sequence comes from Candidatus Alcyoniella australis, assembly GCA_030765605.1. Lineage (NCBI taxonomy): Bacteria > Candidatus Lernaellota > Candidatus Lernaellaia > Candidatus Lernaellales > Candidatus Alcyoniellaceae > Candidatus Alcyoniella > Candidatus Alcyoniella australis. The sequence goes on along the minus strand of JAVCCG010000097.1, from coordinate 53 downwards.
TGCGCGGTTTGCAGATCGAGCCCGAGGCCCAGTGGTTCGAGGCGACTCTCGAG
>JAVCCG010000096.1 GCA_030765605.1 Candidatus Alcyoniella australis | reverse complement strand
CGACGATCGTCGTGGGTATGAATACTTATAGCCTCTCCCAGCGTAGCGCACTGCTTATTCTCGTGATGGCCTTGGCCTGCGCGCTGGTAGCGGGCTGTGCCGGGATCGGCCGCGGTTCGCAACCTCAATCAGTGCAGACCATCGAGGTCGGGCAGACCGGCCACATCGGCAAGTGGTTCGGCATAGACCAGTTCGGCGAGCGCGGTTCGTTCCAGTTCAGCGACGACGGCAGCGGCTACATGACCCACGGCGGCCGCAAGATTCTGTTCACCTATCGTTTCGATTATGCACAAGACCCGATCTGGCTCGACCTGACTCTGGAAGGCGGTGAGATCGCGGCCTGCATCGTCGGTTTCAGCGATCTGAATACAATGCTGGTCTTTACGCAGATGAGTGCGACGCGCCCCGAGAGTTTTCCCCCGGCCGGATCGCCCGAGACCGTGGTGCTACAGCGGGTGATGGTCGACGAAGAGCTGATCGAGCTGCGTGACAAGGGCCAGAACCCGATCCAATTCTAATCGACAAATTTTAGTCAGACAGCTTGGCGTTGTTGGCGGGCAGGTCGTGTCCAGGCAGGCCCACCGGTTCGCCGCCGAACCAGCGGTCGCAGCGAAAGGCCATACGGTTCATCTCCAGCTCTATCTGTAGGCGGATGCGTTCGCACTGCTCATCGTCCGCGTCGGGCGGCGCCAGCACCGGCTCGCCGTGCAGCAGTACGACCTTGGTGAACGGCATCGGCAGGGAAAAGCGGTCCCAGGAGTTGAACACAATGCGGCGCTTGGCCCCGTACATCATCTGGATGATCGGCTTGCCGGTCGCTTGGGCAATGCGGATCGAGCCCATCTTCAACACTCGCGGAGATCCCTTGGGGCCAGGGCGTTGGCGTAATCGCCGTCCTGGCTTTTGCTGACCATCATTGTCACGTGGCGTGAGCCGAAGTCGTGAAAGAAGTAGGACATCCGCTGGTGCTAGGTGGGGTAGATGCAGCCGCCGTGGCGCTGGACCGCGTCGATCTCGCGTTGCTCGTCTTCGCGCGCCACGACCCGACACGACAGACACCACAGCCTGAGAATCGCGGCCGCGGGCAACGAGAGCAGATTGAGCAGCAGCCTGCGCAATCGGGGGTGTTTGCCGGCAGGTTTGGCGGACATTACGGGATGCCCCTCAATACGACCGCAATCCCATCGGGCTCATCCCGCAGGCTAAATCATCGTCGTCGTCATCGTCGCCGCCGGGCTCGATGATCTCCAGGACGTCCGCCAGCGTATCGCGTTCGCCGCTTTGGCTGTGGGCCATCAGACTGTAGACGCCGGCTGGTTCGCCCTCGCCGATCAGGGCGCTGATCGTGTCGGCGTCGAGCACCTCGAGTTCAACGAAGTGGACAAAGCCCTGGTCGTTGGAGAGGTAGGCCTCGTCGCCGGGCTCAAACCCGTTGCCCCTGATCGTGACCCAGGTTTTCTCGTCGTTGTAGACAGTCTCGGGCTCGACGCGCTGAACGTCGATCAGGCACAGGTTGCAGATCTGGGTCAGGTCGATGGTTTGGGTCCCGTCGCTGCCGCCCACGACCACGAACATCCCGCCGTGGGCCGAGGCATAGGCCGAGGCCGCGCCCAACACCGGGTGCGGCATGTTGTCGGCGTGCTCGGACCACTGGTCCAAATCCGGGTCGTAGATCGACAGGCTGGCGTGGGGTTGCCACAGCTCATCCCCCGCGCCGCCGCCGGCAAAGGCGTAGAGCAGTCCGTCGGCCGCGAATCCACCGGCCGGCGAATGCCGCCCGGGCCGCATCTGCGCCAGCTCGATCCACGCATTCGCGTCCGGGTCAAAGGCGTAGCAGGCCTGGCTGGCCGCGTCGTCCTCTATCCCGCCGACCACGTAGAACAGGCCGTCGTGGGTCGCGCCCAGGCCGTAGGCGATCTGAGCCGGGAGCTGCGCCACGCTCGAATTCCAGGTGTCTTTGCGCGCATCGTAGACCGAGTGCGTATATGGATTGCCGATGGTCTTGGACGCCACGTGCACGTGATCGTCCAGCGTTGCGCAGTACGCGCCGCCGGTGAGCGTGGGCACCTGCGCGCCCGTGGACCAGCCGCCGTTGTTGATGTCGAAAATCATCGTAGTTTTGAGGTAATCGAACGGCAGTTGGAAACCGCCGAAAAGCATCGCCTGTTTGTCGTAGATCGCCATGCACGCGGCGGTCCAGCCGATGTCATCGTAGCTGGGGCCGATGGTCCAGCTGTCCTGGGCGATGTCGTAGATCAGCATTTCGTGAACGTACGAATCGAGAAACAGGCCAGTACCGGTCATGCCGCTGGCGAGGTAAATGCTGCCATCGTAGTAGACCGCCTGGCCGCGGCTGATTACGTAGGGCGCGGCTGCCGCCTCGCGCCAGCCAGGTTCGCAGGTCTGGGCCGCAAGGGTGAGGGGGGTCAACAAGGCGCACAGCGCGATGATGCAGACGACAAAGCTCGACGTTTTATGCATGGCGGCTCCTCGATGTTTCGAGAACTTGGTCAACGACGGTCGTTTCGCCTGAGGCGACCCGCTCAAGCTCGGCGCGGCCGAAGTCGCGCACCACCTCGAAGGGCACGTTGAAGCGCACCGCCTGGTCCGGCGTCTGTTGGTTGCCGCGGGTGGCGACATCGTAGAACACTTGTGGCAGCGGCTGGATCGAAGCGCCGCGCGCAGCGTTGAAGTCGTGGATCGAGAGGATCGTGCGCGCCGAATCGCGCAGCATGGTGCGGGCGTCGGCCTCAATGCCCATGGTGTGCAGCAGTAGCTCGCAGTCGACCAGCGTGTCGACCGACGGGCCGATGAAGAAGCACATCCCCATCTCGTCCAATGCGCCGTAGAGCACAATGCCGTGGATCGTGTTTAGCACGTGGGTCTGCGCATCGAGGCTGTGGTCCGCCGGATCGTAGGGCAGGCCGAGGAAGTTTTGCCGGCCCGGCCCGGCGCAGGCCTCACCGTGGCGGCCGTAGGTCCAGCTCAGGCCGACGCCGGTCTGCAACATGCTGCGGCCGTTGTGGAACGGCAGGGCGTGGCCGCCGACCGTGAAGTGACGTTCCAGCCCGTAGTGCCGCTCCACAGCCGCCGCGCCTTGACGCACCAGCCGACCCAGCTCGGTTTGGCCCGCGGCCGCCTGTTCAAAGGCCGAGATGATTGACGCGCGGTCGCCGTAGCGCACTCCGCTGTCGCGTTTGTACTCAGTGGCCAGGGCCAGGGCGGCCATGGTGACCAATCCCTCGATGTGGTCGTAGGCGAACTCGTTGGAGTGCTCGATAACCCACGAGGCGGTGCTCAGCGCCTGATCGAAGATCCCAAGGTTGATTACGCCCTGGTAGGTCTCCCACTCGCCGGCCTTGAACGTGCGCACCTCGCCGTGCTCGTCGGGCATCAGCACCATTTGCAAACACTTGTTGGGGCAGCCGGGGATGCACGAGTGTCGCGTGATCTTGATTCCGTGTTGCTGTGCCAGTTTGACCTGATCCGCGACGATCGTCTCGGGCAGAAGCTGCTGATAGTGCTCTGGCGGAACGTCGGCGCTACGGAAAAGGTTGGTCAGTCCGAGGCCGTTGTCGAAACGCGCCTTGGCCGCCGCGCCGTAGGTGCCGCCGAGCAGCGGCGAGTCCAGGTCGGCGCTGCCCACCAGGTTGACGTTGCGCTTGAGTCCGTGGATTTTTCGCAGCAGTGCGCTTACTTCGCGGCGGTCGTATTGCAAGGCGTGCAGCGGCTCGGGGGCGTGCTCGACCACTACTCCCAGCAGGCCGTTGCGGCCGAACACGCTGGTGCTGCGGCCCGCCACGCGGTTGGGATGTCCGCCGCGACGGGTGTTGCAGACCACGGCGTTGTAGTTAAAGCCCAGGCTCGAGGGATCGGTCAGCGCCAGGCCCAGACCCTCGCCGTGGCGGCGATAGATCGCCTGCGCAAGCCCGAGGGTGTTTTGCGCCGCTCCGCCGTATTCCGCGAGCGGCACCAATCGCGGCACGGCCTGCTTGTCGACGATCAGCAGCAGCGGCTCATCGGAGTTGCCGCGAATCTCGATGCCCGCGATTCCCAGGCGGGTCAGGTAGCTCGCCACCAGTCCGCCCGAGCGGCTGCCCTGCAGGTTGTTGCCCAGCAGGCTTACGCCGTAGACGTTGAGTTTGCCCGCGAATCCCAGGCCCGAGGCGGCCAGCGGAGTGTAGCCGCTTAGGTAGACCGTTTGTTCGGGCCGCTGGGATTCGATAATCCGCTTTACGGCCAGCGCTTTGCCGAATACGTCCGGCTCGCGATCGCGCGCAACCGAGGTTTTGCGTGCATCAAGGTCGACGATAATTTCTGTAAGCATGCTGCACCCCTATTGCCGCTTAGGGTATTGATCGTCAGCAGCTTTGTCCACATTCAGATGAATCGCCATATGGTGCTATTATCACGAAATCGATCCGTCGCAGACAGGGCGGAGCGTCCAACGTGCAAATCCCGGGGTGATTCAATGAAGTATTTACTGTCCTGCGCCTGCGTGCTGCTGGCGGCAACGCCAATCCTGGCTACCACGGTCGAGGGTACGGTCTACCACGACGAGGACCTGAGCACGATTTCGCATTACGAGCAGCAGATCGACCATTGCGACGCGCCGCTGTATCAGGTCGAGGTCAGCCTGATCGGGACTCAGGGCCAGAGCACGGCGTTGACCAACGGCTCGGGCCGCTTCGAGTTCGAAAACGTGTCCGCCGGTACCTACCTGCTGGACTACGAGATCGACGCCGGACACGAATGCACGAGCAACGACCGACCGGCGCACGTGGCCGACGCCGTGCGTGAGGGGAATTTGCACATCGTGACCATCGGCGACAGCATCGGGGCTGTGGGCTCGGATGTGCTCTATCCGCAGCGGCTGGCCGATCACTTCGCGCAGCTGTGCGAAGTCGAGGTGACCAACCTGGCCAAGGGCGGCAGCACGAGCTTTCAATGGCTGCCCGGAGCGGACCGCGGATATTTCGACGAGCGGCTGGCGCCGGTGCTGCCAGCGGCCGACCTGCTGACGATCACCCTGGGCGGCAACGATCCGGACCCGTACATCGAGGGTATGCCACCCTACGATGTTGAGCAGATCGTGCGCAATTTCCTCGACCACCCCGAGTATCTGCTCGAGATTTTGCCCAACATCAAGACGATCATCGAGGCTGCCTGGGCGATCAATCCGCAGTGCGACGTGGTCTTCGTGGTCTATCCCAACTTCGCTCTCTCCAGCGAGATGGAAGGGGCGATGGGCGACATGCACCCGCTGGCGCTGTTCGGCATGGGATTGGCAATGACGATCGTCCGCGAGGAGCTCGCGACAATGCCCGGAATCGTGCTCGGCGACATGTTCGGCGGTCTGGGCGACACCTGGCTCGACCCTTACATGCTGGACATGGTGCACTCCAACGACGCCGGGCATCAGCTCTACGCCGACATAATCTTCGAGTGCCTCGGCGGGGTTGTTATCAGCAATGAGAGCCGCGGTGAAGAGCGGATGATCGGCTTCTACGCGCAGGACTATTTGCCCGACGACGACGATGATGACGACGTGGCGCCGGACGACGACGATGACTCAGCGGGCGACGATGATGGCGACCACGGAGCGTCGCTGCCCGCTGATAGCGACGAAGAGCAATGCTGCGGATAAACCCGACCCGACCTCGTCCGGCGATTTCATTTTGACAGCGGCGCACAGACCGTCTTTGGGGTTGACCTGGGCGCTGGCAGCCCGCATCCTGCGCTTCGATTAACCAGTCCGCCGGAGGATCGATGAAAACAGCCGAGATTTGCATCCCTTGTATGTTGCGCAACCTCAGGCGGATTGCCGAGCGTGTGACCCAGGACGAGGCGCAACGCGAGCAGATCGAGTTCCAGGTTAAGGAGATGCTCAAGACTGCTGATACCGACCGACCGCCGCCGTACCTGGCCAAGGGGATCCAGCGCATCATGCGTGAGATTTCGGGCAACGCCGACCCCTACCGCCGCGAGAAGGAACACTTCAACGCCCTGGCCATGGAGCACTACCCGCGGATGGCGAAAATGGTCGAGCGCAGCGTTGACCCTTTTGACACCGCACTGCGGATCAGCCTGGCGGGCAACATCATCGACGTGGGCGTGGGCGCGGAGATTCACATGCTCGAGACCCTGGACGAGGTGCTGCAATGTGAGCTGAGCATCGATCACACACAGCGCCTGCGCGCGGCGATCCAGGGCGAGCAACGCCTGCTGTTCCTGGGAGACAACGCGGGCGAGACCGTGATGGACCGCGTGTTTCTCGAGCGCATTGCATCGCAGATCGAGATCAGCTACGCAGTGCGCGGCGCGCCGGTGCTCAACGACGCCACGCTGGAGGACGCGCAGTTCGCGGGCATCGACCGCTTTGCCCGCGTGATCGACAACGGATCGGACGCGCCGGGCGTGATTCTCGAGGATTGCTCAGCGGAATTTTGTCGCGAGTTTGATAAAGCGGAGTTGATTGTGGCCAAGGGAATGGGCAACTTCGAGACGCTCAACGATTGCCGCGACAAGCGGATCTTTTTCGTCTTCCTGGTTAAGTGCGAGCTGGTGGCCGAGGATATCGGCGTGCCCGTGGGCGGCAAGGTGGTGGTCGAAAAACCCGCGGGGGAGATTCTCTAGGCGGCTAAACGACGCGCTGTTCGAGCCACTCGAGCAGGTCCTGCAGTACCAGCGTGCGACGTTCCTCATCCTCGCAGAACAGCCGGTGATACATCTCGTCGTAGAGCTTCATCGTCTTGTCCGACGATCCGAGCTTGGAAAAGATCTCGCGCGAGATTGCCGGGTTGACCTGCGTGTCGGCCCCGGCGATCAGGAATAAGAACGGCTGATGCAGCTTGGCGGCGTACATCTCGACATTCTCCATCGCCATGGTGGACTCGGTGAACCAGCGCACGCTGACCTGTTGGTGGGTCAGCGGATCGTTGACGTATTCTTCCACAGCCGTTCGATCGTGGCTGACCGTGGATTTATCCAATCCGGTCTGCAGGACCTTGGTCGGTTTGAGCTTGGAGAGCACGTTGGCCGTCATCTGGCGGTACCAGGGCACGGGATTGGCCAGCCCCAGCGCCGGGGATGAAACGATCACCCCGTCGATGGTCTCGGGGTAGAGCAGGGCAAAGCGGATGGCGATCAATCCGCCCATGCTGTGGCCGAACAGAAACAGCTTTTGCCCTTCGTCCAAGGCGTGCTTGGCCATGTCCACCGAAAGGTGGAGGTTGTCGATGTACTGGTAGAAGCGGTCGACGTGGCCGCGGATTCCCTCGCTGCGGCCGTGTCCGCGGTGGTCGGGAATCCACAGGCTGTAGCCGTGCGGCAGCAGGTGCTCGACTATCTCGCCGTAGCGTCCGCTGTGATCTCCCAGGCCGTGGGAGACGACGATCCCGGCCTTTTGCTCGGGAGCCGCATAGGCGCGGTAGAACAGTTTGATCCCATCGGATGCTGTTAAAGTTCCGGTGGATTCTTCGGTAGTGGTCATCTTCCCGCTCCGGCAGAAAATCTGGATTAAGGTGAGCAAAACATACCACAAGTTTCCACCAACACAACAAGCTGTATTGGGAAAAAAGAAGGCAATTCCCGATGATCGCGTGGAAAGCCGATTTGGCGTACTATCCAGCCCGATGTCGAAACGGACCCTGTTGATTCTGCTGCTGCTCAACGTAATCTGGGCCGGAAGCTACTCGGCCACCAAGGTTTTGATGCAGCACGCGCCGTATTTTCTGGTGACCTCGCTACGCTATCTGGCGGCCGCGCTGCCGCTGCTGATTTTGGCCGGACGCAGGCACGGGCTGCGCATGCCGCCGGGCGATATTTTGCGCAGCGCCTTGATGGGCGTGAGCACCTTCACGCTGTGCCCGCTGCTGATGTACAAGGGCGTCTCGCTCAGCCGGGCCTCGGACGCGGCGGTAATCACGGCGATGGAGCCGCTGCTGGTCTCGCTGGGCGCCTGGATCTATCTGCGCGAGCGGATCGGCCGACGGACCGCAGCCGCCCTCGCCGTTTCCTTTGGCGGCACGATCGTGCTTTCGCAGTTCTGGCGGCAGGGCGAATCCCTCAGCGCTTTCGGGATCGGGCTGATTTTGGCCGGAGTGTTTTTCGAGGCCGGGTACTCGGTGATCGGCAAGGAGATCCTGCGGCGGCACCCGCCGCTGAAGATCGTGGCCGTGGCGGTCGGCGCCGCGTGCCTGGTCAACGTCACGGCGATCAGCGTTCTGGGCTACTGGCCCCAAGCCGCAAATTTAACCGCGCAAGACTGGTCGCTGTTGGTGGTCTACCTGGCGCTGCTGTGCACGGTGGTGGGCTATACCTTCTGGTTCGTGGCGCTGCGCCAGGATTCGGCGGCCAAGGTGGCGATCACCATCTACTGCCAGCCGGTGCTCGGCGTGCTGATCGCCTGGGCCTGGGTCGACGAGGTCCCCACGACCTGGATGTTGATCGGCGCGGCCGTGATCCTGATCGGAGTAAGCATCGCCGTCGTGCCGATGCGCCCGGCGGTGGAGCGCTCACCCATCGTCTCCTGAGGCTGGCCTGAATCCGCGGCCGCTGGTAGATTATTCACGGCTTGAACGTCGATTATCTTGCGCGTCGCGCATGAGGATTAAGGAGCGTCCGGATGAAAAGCCTGAAGCTGTTGTTGGTGTTGCTGCTCGCCGTGGCCCTACTGGTCTGCGCCTGTGAACAGGGGGACGACGACGACGACGATGTGGCGGGTGACGATGATGACGGAGACGACGACGACGACGACGACGAGCAACAGCCGCTGCCGTTGATCCCCGGCCCGGGGCAGCAGGGGTACGACGCAGAGCTGGAAACCCTGGCGCGGATCTACGATCGCCAGTTCCACGTGTTCAACGCCGCGGGCATGGGGCTCAACGCCGACATCTACATGGACCCGGTGCAGACAGCGGACCGCGCTGCAATTGAGGACTTCCTGCGCAACTCCGACGGCTGGGACTTCGCCGCGTATCTGGACGACGGCCGCGACCAGTTCGACGTGATCACTGCCTGGCAGAAGGTCGCCGGGCTCTACGGGGGCGTGGGGATTGTGGCCGACGCCTTTCGCTACGCGGTGCTGCGCGACTCGGGGCAGTACGACGAGGACGAGATCGAGCTGGCCCGGCAGCATTTGCTCGCCGCGCTGGAGGGGTTGCACATCGCCACGGGCATCACCGGCGTGCCCGGCGTGATCGCCCGCGGTTTCATCCGTTGCGACATCCCCTCGGAATGTCCGCAGCACGCCACCGAGATTTTGCCGCTGTTCGACGAGCACGGCGTGCCGCTGCCCTACGAGAAAGACAACGGCACCTGGCGCAACGACAACTCCGGCGGCGGGTTCGCCAACTACATCTGGGAAGACTCCTGCTCTCGCGATCAATACATCGGCTGGGTCAGCGCCTATGCCGCGTGCTGGGAAGTGATCCGCGACGATCCGGCGATCGACCAGGCGATCAAGGACCGGCTGCAGGCCGACGCCACAGCGGTCGGACGCGAGCTGATGGTCGTGCGCTCCACGGGCTACGATTTGGAGCTGCCCGACGCCGATGGCCGGATAACATTTCACGGCTACCTCAACGAGAACAACTTCGACCGCATCTACCTGCCGTTCCTGCCGTTTAAAAACGCGATGATGGCGGTGATGGCCCTGGGATCGGCCGCGGCCTTTGCCTACGTTTCCGACGACCCGGAGCTGGACTACTACTTAAACGAGGTGCTGATCAACCAGCGCGGGCTGAACCTGATCGTGCGCTCCGATCCGCTGTTCTGCGACATGGGGCTGCAATCGAACTTCAGCAACTACAATATGACGTTCCAGGGCTTCTGGCTGGCGCTGCGTTACGTCGAGGATCCGCTGGCGAGCGAGGATCTGCGCTACGCGGTGCAGTACGCGCTGTACCAGCCGCCGGATCGACCGCGCAACCCGATCGAGCAGAAGATGAGCATGTACGATCTGGTCTACGCCGCGGGCGCGGCCGGCTCCTCGGTCTACGCGCCGCGCAGCTTGGAGCTCGACGCCCAGGCCGTGGCCCGGGCAATCCAGACGCTCAAGGAGTTCCCCGTTCCGCCCTATTGGGAGAACGAGGTAATCAACTGCGACCAGGACGAGATCGACTCGGGAGTGTGCTACGGCGTGGACGGCACGCGGCTGGACCTGTTGGGCTACGTGGGACGCGGCGACAAGCTGGTGTCCGTGCAGCCGGTGCCGATGCGCATTCGCCCGGCGAGCAACTACCACTGGCGCTCCAACCCTTACGAGGTCAACGGCGGCGGCAACGGCTCGCGCCTGGTGCCAGCGGTCGATTTCCGCTGGGCCTATTGGATGGGGCGCTGGACGCGCTGAGCGCTATCGCGATTCGCGTTTGAACAACAACCAGTCGCCGTAGGTCCCGACCGGATCAAAGGCGGTCGCCTGCCGCTCAATGATCCCCAGCCTGCGATTGACGTCACTGTCGAAGTTGTCCAACTGACGCGCCTGCCCTCTGAAGTCGGCAAGAACCCTGAGCAGTTCGGGCGGACCATCACGGGCGATCGAGGTTTTAATCAAAAGACAGCTATGCTTTGTTCCCGGATCGGGCGCAAAGTGGATGAACCCCGGATGTATTTCGTTTGAGGCGTGCCAGGCGAAAAACGGGATATTCGGGAGGTACTCGGCGCTGATGATATAGGGCTGCCCCTCCTGCGGTGGACAGCGATCGAGCAGCCATTGCGCCAGTTGCTCGTTCTCGTTTGGCGTTATCGGTGAGATCAGGTATTGGTCCGCATCGTTTTGCAGAATGTCCGAGGCCTTCACCGGATTCGGCTGGTGCCATCCCAGGAACATGCTCATCCAAAATATTGCCGCAGCCAGGCAGACCGTGAGGGTCGCGGCGGAGCGCGTAAAGCCGCGACTCAAGTACGACAGTCCCACGGCCGCGAGCACGTAGCCGCCGGGCAGCGCCGGTACGAGATAGTAATCGTTGCGCTTGGAGATCAGTCCCAGGGCCAGCATCGGGCCTAGAAGCCACCCCAAGGCGATCAAGGATCCGCTGACCTTGCGTCTGGCCAGGATCAGCGCTACGGCGGCCAGGGTCGTTGCGGCCAGCACCGGTCCGACTTGCAGCCTGGCCCAGATCAGCGGATAGATCAGCAGCCCGCCGGGCCTCTCCAGGATCCCGCTGTAACTCTGATTGGCGGTCTCGCTGAGGATGTAGTCAAAGAGGATCACCGGTACCAGCCAATAGGACAGGATCAGCGATAGCGACAGGCCGATTGTGGCCCAGCTCAGGGCAAGCAGTCGCTCGCCCAACAGCGGAGTGCGGCGCGCACGCTGAACTCGGATTGCCAGAGACAGGAGGTATCCGCTACCGGCAGCGGCGTAGCAGGCCAACGTCACCAGGTCGATCGAGCTTAAGCAAAGGTGCATCAGCAGGGCCATCGGAGCGGCGCAGAGCAGGGACAACGGGCGCCGACCGTGGTGGTCGGACCAGATCAGTATCGCCAGCGAGGCCGCGGGCAGCGCCTGAACAGCGACGTGGTCGGCCGGGATTACGGCCAGTCCGATGCTCGCCGGCGAGAACAGGCACAACCAGGGCGCCAACGCGCCGGCAAACGGACCACCAATCTTCCAGGCGATTGCCGCCACGGAGATCAACAAGATCCACAACAGCGGCAATTGAATTGCATTCATGGCGGCGAAGGTTCGGCCCAGCCGCTGGAACGTCCACAATGATGACTGCGACAGCATTCGGCCCGAGGCCAGGTCGGGGCTGCGGGCAACGTCAAGACCCTGGCGCTGCAGGCTCGAGCTGACAACATCCCAGGCTAGATTGTAGGGCCGGGCGATCGGATACGGGTTATCGAACGACAGCCACAGAGCCCACAGCGCCGAGCAGAGGATCAGGCTCCCGCAGATACAGACAACTGCCCGGCAGCGCGTCACGTCATCTATCTTCGGCCGCTGGCCTGCATGATTGATGCTCGGCGCTTCGTCGTCGATGCAGAATCGCTAACAGCGCTATCAGCCAGAGGGCCGCTGCCAGCGAGCTGATCAGCAATCCCAAGTACACTGACAGCGGTCTGAACTGGAACAGCACTTTGTGCACTCCGGCCTCGATCTCGACCGCGCGGAACGCCAGGTCGGCGCGCAAAATCTGCGCCTGTTCGCCGTCGACGAACGCCTGCCAGCCGGGGTAGAGCGTATCGAGCAGCACCAGGTATCCCGCGCGCGGCGCGCTGACCTCCAGCGCCACAACCTCGGGATCGTCGCGCAACCAATCGACCGCGCCCGAGGGTTGCGGCGGAGCATTGTGTTGCGCCTGACGCTCCCCGTAGAGAAACACAGCGCGACGCGCGAGCAGGCCGTGTTCGTCGCGCGAGTAGACGTCCTGCGCGTTGTCCGTGAACAGAGCCGAATCAACGAAGAACGCGCGCGGCAGAGCCTCGCGGTTGTCCCAGATTTCTACGCCGTCGGCCTGGAAAGCGGGGTGCAACGCATTGGTGCGGCCCGAGGTCATCTGCGGCGGCGCGCCGTCAATGGAGATGATCGCGCGTACCCCGAGCACGCTGAGCACGTCCGGATCAAAGCTGAGCAACATCTGACCCGGCCCCAGCGGATCCTGGCCCTCGTCGAACAGCACCCGGTATTTAAGGATCTCCAGGTTGTCGTAGACCTTGACGTCGCGCAGCCCGTAGACCGTGGCCAGGTTGGGCGGGAAGGAGTTGGACGGGCCGACCTCGACGAAGCGTCCGCGACCGGCAACCTCTTGCAGCCGCTCCACCGCCGTGGTGCGCGGGTAGTAAAGCTGCGCGGGCGTATGCGGCGTAAAGCCGGACCAGCGTGCGCCGGTCTCGAGGAACACCAGGACAATCAGCGCTGCCAGGCACCAACCCCGGCCGCGAAAGGCGCCGTTGAGCAGCAATAAACACAGCGCCAGCGTGATCACGGCGATCGCGATGCAGCCGATCCACCATTGGCGCAGGCCCGGCACGTCCAGGAAACGCGCCGGGTCGAGTAGGTTCCAGGCGACAAGCGCCGCGCCCAGCGCGACCAGCGCTGCGAGCCTGATCAACGAGGGGTGGCTCAGCGGCTTGATCCGTTGGTCGATGATCTGCTGTAGGCTCAGCGCGCCGAGCACCACCAATGAGTAGGCGAGCATTGCGCTGAATCGTCCGATAGCCATGCGGTCCAACGGCGGCACGTGCTGTACCAGTTGGCGCACGGGCCATGCTCCGTATGCCAACAGCGCGGCCAGTACGGCCATCGCCAGGTAGGCTCGACGCGGCCCGGGTCCGCGACGCAGCCCCAGCGTCGCCAGCACCAGCAGGGTCAGCCCGACCACGCCGGTGAGCGCCTCGCAGTCGTTGGTCCAGGATGCGACCCAGCCCACGCCGAAGGGCAGGGCGCGGTTGCCGAACAAGTCGGGCACGAACATCAGGGCGCTGGTTGCGAACGGCAGTGTAACGGTTGTGCCGGCGCGAGCCTCCCAGGCCGCGCTGAGGCGCATGTACTCCATCAAGGGCAGCAGGGCGCAGGCCGAGAGCAGCGCGCCGAACAGTCCCCCGCTGATCAGCAGGCCGGTGACGCGCAGTCTGCCGCTCCAGCGCAGTTCGCTCGAGAGCAGGCGGTAGATCAGGTTGATCCCCGCGGCAACCGCGCAGAGCACCACGCGGTCGGTATGACCGGCGGTGATTCCCAGCGCGACCAGCGCGGCCAGGGCCAATGACCATGAGGCTGAGCGCGACGGTCGGGCAAAGGCGCGGTCCGTGAGATACAGCGTGCCGGGAAGCAGGAAGCCGAACAACGAGCTGCGCCAAAACAGCCAATGCGACAGGCCGCCGCTGAAGGTCCAGCCGACCATTCCCAGCATTGCCGCGCGTTCGCCCACTCCCAGGCCGCGCAAGTGCAGAAAAGCTAGGATGCCCGAGAGGTAGAGGATCAACACGGCCCGCGCGATTGGGCCCCAGCAATCGCCCAGCGCATAGACGATCCAGGTGAAGGGCGAGTACACCGCGCTTTGCATGTTGGCGATAAACGGCACGCCCGCGGCCTGGTGCGGGTTCCACAGCGGCAGCTCGCCGTGCGATAGGCGCTGCCGCGCGTAGCGCGTCCACGGCTCGTGCTGCGTTGCCACGTCCCACAACAGGTCGTTGGGCGATTGATATTCCGGATCGACCGTGAAAGTGGACCAGTTGTGGAGCATGCCCGAGGCCGACGGCATCCATCCGGGCCGCAGCACCGGGACCAGGAACAGCACGATCAGCGCCAGCAGCAGGACCGAGGCGCGGATGATCTCGGCCCGGGTTGCTCCCATGCTATCGCTGGCCGGCTTCTGGGATGTAGGCATCAACGAAGCATTATAGATGCTTTGCCGCGCTGCGCCACGTGCCGCGCAGACGTGCGTGATTGCCAAATCAGCCCGGCCGTATTAAGAGGGGATGTGTGCCTGATAGTCGCGGAGGAGGGGACGATGGACGAGCCCGGATTCAAGGCGATCGAACGCGGCGAACAACGCGGGTTCGGCCCGCGCGCAGTGCTGGTCTGCGGATTCAGCCAGGCCGAGGCCGACGCGCTGCGCCTGTTTCTTGATCAGATCGGTATTGCAGACGCGCGCCTGTCGTTGGTCAGCGAGGCGATGCTGGCCATGAACCTGGGCCAGGCATTGCAGGCCGAACAAGGGCAAGACGCGATCGCCATGGACAAGCTGCCGCGGGTGCTGATCTTCTCCGGCCTAAGCGGCGGCGAGGCCACGCCCTGATCGACGGCTTCAAATCGCTGAGCATCCCGCGGCCGATCTTCGCCTCGGCCACGTTGCACAGCGTGGAGTTTCCATTACCAAAGCTGCTCACCGAGCTGCTGCGCGAGCAGCGCGCCATGGCCCAGCGCCGCAACAAAGGCGGGGAGTAGGGCACATTCCACGGCAAGAGATGCAGGGCCATGATCTCGGGTTGAATAATTCATGCGAAATACCTGTATGCGATTTCACTCCCCAGGTGTAGTATTTTACTATTCATTTGTAGTTGGCTTTTCTTCGGAGTCGATAATGTCTGCCAGTCGCTTATTCCTCATTTTCAGCATTGCGCTTTTCCTAAGCGTTTTCGTTCTTGGCTGCGATCACAACGATTCAGGCGATGATGATACGGGCGAGGACGACGACTCGCTGGACGATGACAATGACACGGCGGATGATGACGACGACGGCTTTGAAGAGGTATTAATTCCGGCTGGGCCGTTTCTGATGGGCTGCAACGAGCAGGTGGACGCAGAGTGCGACCAGGACGAGTATCCGCAGCACGAGGTCGATATCTCGGATTTCTACATCGGAGTATGCGAGGTCACAAACCAGCAGTTCGCGGACTATCTCAACGAGTTCCACCCCGAGAACGTCTGCGATGAAGCTACCAACTTATTCAGTTGCATCGCTCCTGCCGAATGGGACGAGAATGGAGTAAGGCTGGAGGATGGGATCTGGGTGGTCGACTCAGG